>JBOIFB010000001.1:5000-52473 GCA_050741415.1 Burkholderiales bacterium
CGCGACGTACCACAGCGCCAGCAGCGCCGCCGCAAGCACCAACTGACACGCTCTCAGCCTGCGAGCGCCGAGCTTTGCAGGCGTTCTTCCGCCGCGCTCATTTTTGCTGCTGCGCATAGCCCTTCAGCACCTCGCTTTTCATGCGATGCCAAATCGCGCCGTGCAGCTCTATGAAATGCGGCGTCAACCGGATCTCGGATACGTCCCGAGGGCGCGGCAGATCGATGGCGAATTCCCCGATCGGATGAGTCTCCGGCCCCGCCGATAGGACGATGACGCGATCGGACAGCGCGATCGCCTCCTCAAGATCGTGAGTGATGAAGACCACCGATTTCCTGTCCGCCGACCAGAGCTCGAGCAGCTCATTCTCCATCAGTTGTCGCGTTTGGACGTCGAGAGCCGAGAACGGCTCGTCCATGAGCAAAATTTGCGGTCCGAGGATGAGCGTTTGCGCGAGCGCCACGCGCTTGCGCATGCCGCCCGAAAGCTGATGTGGATAGCGATCATCGAATCCCGCCAGGCCCACTCGCTTGAGCCACTCGTTTCCCTTGGCCAGCGCCTGCGCTCGTCGCAGTCCGCGAAACTCGAGCCCGGCGACCACGTTGTCGAGAGCGTTGCGCCAGGGCATCAGCGCGTCCGCCTGGAACAGGTAGCCGGCGTGGTGATTAATGCCACTGAGCCGCTCACCATTGACTGTCACGCTGCCTTCCGAGGGCTCCAGCAGCCCCGCCGCCACGTTCAGCAAGGTCGACTTGCCACAACCCGTCGGCCCCACGACCGAGACGAACTCACCCGGCGCGACGACCAGCGTGGTGTCCTTAACCGCGGTGTAGCGCCTGCTCCGATCCTCGCGCGCAGCAAACGTGCAGGTGATCCCCTCGAGCGCAAGGGCGGGAGTCACTTGTACCTAGCGTCCGCCTTCTTCGCGAACTTGTTGGTATAAGTCTTCGACAGATCGATATCCGCCGCCTTGACCGAGGGCACGAAATTTCGAAGTGCGGACAGCGTCGCTTTGGCACCGGAAGCCGAAATGATGCCGTCGGGCGATATCGCCTCTTTCACGTTGTCGAAGGTCGACATATACAGCTCGCGATCGCCCAACAGGTACGCCTCCGGCACGACTTTGACCACATCGGCCGCGCTGGCCTTGGCGATCCACTTGTCGGCACGTACGATGGCGTTGGTCAACGCCTGCACCGTGTGTGGGTTCTTCTTCACGAACTCGAGCGACGCGTATAGGCATCCGGCGGGCAACGGCGCGCCCCAGATTTCCTCGGTCCCTTTTAGCGTGCGCGTATCGGCGACGACTTTGATTGCTCCTTCGCGCTCCAGCTTGGTCATCACCGGGTCGACGTTGGAAAGCGCGTCGATTTCTCCGCTCTCGATCGCCGCGACAGCGGTCGCTCCGGTTCCGACGCCGATGATCGCGACGTCATTGTTGGGGTCCAGCCCGACCTTGGTCAGCAGTTGCTTGACCAGATTGTTGGTGCTCGACCCCGGGGCGGTCACCCCGATCTTCATGCCTTTCAAGTCCTTGAAGGAATGGAAGTTCGCGGCCTTCGAAGTCGCGACTCCCAACACGATCTGGGGCAACCTGCCTTGCAGCGCGAATGCTTGGAAGAACTGCTTCTTGCTCTGCAGGTTGATCGTGTGCTCGTACGCACCCGACACCACATCGGCGCTGCCACCGACCACTGCCCTGAGCGCCGCCGATCCGCCCTTGAAGTCGCTGATCTTGAGGTTCAGGCCTTCATCCTTGAAAAAGCCGAGTTGCTCTGCGATGGTGAGCGGCAGATAGTAGAACGCGGCCTTGCCTCCGACCGCGATATGCACGTCGGGCTTTTCCAGTTTGTTCTGGGCCTGGGCGCAGAGCGCCATTCCCGCAAGCGACAAGGCCACTACGGCTGACCGGACGACGGCTTTCATGAGCATCTCCTTCTGGGACGATCGATTGTCTGGGCTTGGTCGTTGGACCGGGATTCTCACACGCACTCGCTGCCGCACTCAAGCCGCTCGGACGCGCAGCTCCCCTAAAGTCCTCGTCGGTCAAGGATGGCCTGGGAAATCGTTCCGATGTCGACGTACTCGAGCTCGCCGCCCAAGGGCACGCCGCGCGCAATACGGCTCGCCTTGATATCGCGCGCCCTTAGCATCTCGGCGATATAGTGTGCCGTCGCCTCGCCCTCGTTGGTGAAATTCGTCGCCAGGATGACTTCCTGAACTTCGCCATCGCTGGCACGCGCAAGGAGCCTGTCGAGCCCGATATCGCGCGCCCCGATCCCGTCGAGAGGCGAGAGGCGACCCATCAGCACAAAATACGTGCCGGAATAGCTTAGCGTCTGCTCGACCATCGCAAGGTCTGCCGGCGTCTCAACTACGCAAAGCAACGAGGGATCACGCCGCGCTGAGCGACAGAGGCTGCAAACCTCGTTCTCGGTGAAATTGTTGCATCGTGCGCAATGTTTGACGCTCTCAAGCGCGGCTGCCAGTGCCTGCGCGAGAATATCCGCGCCCGCCCGATCGTGCTGCAGCAGGTAATAGGCCATGCGCTGAGCTGACCGCGGCCCCACGCCCGGCAGCACGCGCAGGGCTTCGACCAACCGCTCGACTCCCTTCGCAGTCGGAATCTGTTCCTTAGCCACCTGGATTCAATCTAGAAGGGAAGCTTGAATCCCGGCGGCAGGCCGAGGCCTGCGGTCATGCCGCTCATCTTCTCGGCCACCGTTTCATCCACTCTGCGCGCTGCATCGTTGAACGCCGCGGCTACCAGGTCTTCAAGCATTTCCTTGTCATCGCCAACAAGCGAGGGGTCGATCGAAATACGCTTCACATCATGCTTGCACGTCATCACCACCTTCACCATCCCGGCGCCAGACTGACCTTCCACCTCCACGTTCGCAAGCTGCTCCTGCATGCGACGCATATTCTCTTGCATCATTTGCGCCTGCTTCATGAGCTGGCCGATGTTTCCGCGCATTGCGCTCTCCTGCGTTGCGGCTCGCCGGGGGCCGCGTTCCCTAGTTCTTCGGTATCGCCTTGATCGACGAGTCCACCACCTTCGCGTTGCAAAGCTTGACCAGATCCTGCACGAACGGATCTCCTTCGACCGCGCGCGCCGCTTCAGCCTGCGTTACCTTGCGATCTCCTGCCTCGATGGCCGCCGCGGAGAGACCTTTGCCCTCGCCGACGGCAACCTTCACTGTCGCATGCGTGCCGAAATGCTGCTCGAGCGACGCCCTGAGCTTGTCCTGGTATGACTTCTCAGCGAGATGGGCTTTCGATTTCGGCACCACCAGCTCGAACACCGTGCCATCGCGCCGCGCCAGCTCCGCGTTCCTTGCCAGTTCGCGTGCGGCGCCCGTAACTTGCAGCTTTCGCACCAATTCCGGCCAGAATCCGTCCTCGCTCGGCGTCCCCGTGGGGCCGTCTGCAGCCGCTCCCGCTTCGGGTTTGGTGCGAGCGACAGGTGCCTCACCCGCGCTCTCCTCGATTGCGACCGCCAAACCCTCCGGTCGGAATGCAAGCATGCGCAGTAGCGTCATCAGGAAACCTGCGTGCTCGTCAGGTGCCAGGGGAAGATCCTCTCTCCCTTGCAGCGCAATTTCGTACTGTAGCTGCACGGTCTCAGGATCGAGCCTCGCAGCCAACGCCACAAACCGCTCCCGCTCGGGCAGGTCTTCGTCGAGCGCGTCCGGCACGCTTTGCGCAAGCGCGACTCGTAATAGTACGCCGGCGAGGTCGGCCAGCGCAGTATCGAAGGACAGACTGCGCGCCTGCATGTCGCTTGCGATTGCCATCACTTTCGCCGGCTCATTTCCCGCTACCGCCTCCAACAGCCTCAACAAGTAGATTTCGTCGATTGCACCGAGCATTTCCCGTACGCCCGCGCCCGTCACCGTGCCCGCACCATGCGCGATAGCCTGATCGAGCAGCGAAAGAGCATCGCGCATGCTTCCCGCGGCGGCACGCCCGATCAGTGGCAGCGCAGAGGCTTCGAATTCGATGCCCTCTGCGATGAGCAGTCGCTCCAGATGTGTCGCGATCGCGCCGCGCGGCATCTGCTTGAGATTGAACTGCAGGCAGCGGCTCAGGACCGTCACCGGAATCTTCTTGGGATCCGTCGTCGCAAGGATGAATTTCAGATGTTCCGGCGGCTCTTCCAGCGTCTTGAGCATCGCATTGAAGGCCGAATTTGAAAGCATGTGCACTTCGTCGATCACATACACCTTGTAGCGCCCTCGAGTAGGCGCATATTGGGCGGTGTCGAGCAGCTGGCGCATCTCGTCGACGCGGGTGTTGGTTGCGGCGTCCACCTCGAGCAGGTCGACGTAGCGTCCCGCGTCGATCTCCAAGCAGGCGCTGCACTTGCCGCACGGCTCAGGCGTGATGCCGC
Organism: Burkholderiales bacterium; assembly: GCA_050741415.1. Lineage (GTDB taxonomy): Bacteria > Pseudomonadota > Gammaproteobacteria > Burkholderiales > SG8-39 > DAHVFK01. The sequence goes on from JBOIFB010000001.1 coordinate 9,394, forward strand.
GCTCGCAATTGAGGCACTTGGCGAGAATTCGCGCCAGCGTGGTCTTGCCTACGCCGCGAGTGCCCGTGAACAGGTAGGCATGGTGCAGGCGTTGGTGTTCCAGCGCGTGGCGCAGGGCGCGCACCACGTGTTCCTGCCCGACGAGGCTCCCAAAATCGCGGGGCCGCCATTTGCGGGCAAGAACTTGGTAGCTCATGCGATCATTTTATCAGGCGACCCTGCCCGGGCACCCAGCCCGAGCAGGGACAGATTGGTGGCGAGCCTGAACCCCGGCACTTGCGGTAACCAGCTGTGGCTGCTTCCTTCCGGACCTGACCAGATTCACCGGGCCGCAATGCGGGGAGGCCCGCCGTAGCCCATTGCCTACGACGCAGTCATTATGCGCCAAACGCCTTGCACATGCCCGTCCCCCGCAAGGCGTTGTCATCTTTGGTGGCGGAGAGAGAGGGATTCGAACCCTCGATGCGCTCATCACGCATACACACTTTCCAGGCGTGCGCCTTCGACCGCTCGGCCATCTCTCCGTTTTTCGGACGCGCGGAATTTTAGCAGAGCCCGTGCGCTCCGATCGAATGCACCTCCGTCGTCGAGCAGCGAGCGGAGACCGCTCAACTCGTCCGCTTGAGCTGCTCCAGGATCGCCGGATTCTCGAGTGTGGAGACGTCCTGGGTGATCTCCTCGCCCCTGGCAAGCGACCGTAGCAGCCGCCGCATGATCTTCCCTGAGCGCGTCTTGGGCAGATTATCGCCGAAGCGAATCTCCTTCGGCCTTGCGATCGGTCCAATTTCCTTCGCCACCCAGTTGCGCAGCTCCTGCGCGACTTTCTTCGCCTCGTCGCCGTTCGGCCGCGGGCCCTTGGTGACCACGAACGCGACGATCGCCTCGCCGGTCAGGTCGTCCGGGCGACCCACCACCGCTGCCTCGGCCACCAGCTTGGTGTTCGCCACCAGCGCCGACTCGACCTCCATTGTGCCGAGCCGGTGGCCGGACACGTTCAGTACGTCATCAATCCGCCCGACGATGCGGTAGTAGCCCTCCTCGTCGGTGCTCGCGCCGTCGCCGGCGAGATAGAGCTTGCCCTTGAAGTCGTCGGGAAAATAGGTCTTCTTGTATCGCTCTGGATCGCCCCAGATGGTGCGCAGCATCGCCGGCCAGGGACGCGTGATCACCAGAATTCCGCCCTTGCCGCGACCCACCGGATTGCCCGTCTCGTCGACAATGTCGACGAATATTCCCGGCAGCGGCAATGTTGCGGACCCCGGCTTGGTCGGCGTGGCACCTGGTAGCGGCGAGATCATGTGCCCGCCAGTCTCGGTCTGCCACCAGGTATCGACAATCGGGCAACGCCCGCGCCCGACGGTCTCGTGGTACCACATCCAGGCCTCGGGATTGATCGGCTCCCCCACCGTGCCGAGGATGCGTAGCGACGACAGGTCGTACTTCCTGGGCAGATCCCCGCCCGCCTTGATCAGCGAGCGGATCGCGGTTGGCGCGGTATAGAACACGTTCACCTTGTGATCCTGAATGATCTTCCAGAACCTGCCCGCGTCGGGATAGGTCGGCACGCCCTCGAACATGACTTCGGTCGCACCGACCGCGAGCGGTCCGTAGGTGATGTAGCTGTGGCCCGTCACCCAGCCGACGTCGGCAGTGCACCAGAACACGTCGCTGGGTTTGTAGTCGAACACCCACTTCATGTTGAGGATGCACCACAGCAGATAACCGCCGGTCGAGTGCTGGATGCCCTTCGGCTTGCCGGTCGAGCCCGAGGTATAGAGAATGAACAGCGGATGCTCGGCATTGACCCACGCCGGGTCGCAGCTGTCGGCCTGGCCCTTTACCGCGTCGTCCCACCACAGGTCGCGTCCGGCCTGCATGTTGACCGGGCTGCCCGAGCGCTTGTACACGACGACGTGCTTGATCGCGTCGCAACCGCCCATCGCGAGCGCCTCGTCGATCACCGGCTTGAGCGGAATCTCCTTACCGCCTCGGAATTGTCCGTCGGCCGTGATCACCACGATCGCGCCGACATCGACGATGCGCTCCTGCACGCTCTTGGCCGAGAAGCCGCCGAACACGACCGAGTGGGTGGCGCCGATGCGAGCGCAGGCCTGCATCGCGACCACCACCTGGATCGACATCGGCATATAGATCAGCGCGCGGTCGCCCGTCTTGACGCCGAGCGCCTTGAGGCCGTTGGCGAAGCGGCACACCTGATGGTAAAGCTCCTGATAGGTGATCCTGGTCACCTTGCCGTCATCGGCCTCGAAGATGATCGCGACCTTGTCGGGTTGCGTCTTGAGGTGCCGGTCGAGACAGTTGTAGGACGCGTTCAGCTCGCCGTCGTAGAACCACTTGAAAAACGGCGCATCGGATTCGTCGAGCGTCTTGCTGAAAGGCTTGTGCCATAACAACTCCTGTTTGGCGAGCTTGCTCCAGAAGCCTTCGAGATCCTTCTCCGCCTCGGCGCACATTGCGCGGTAGGTCTGCATGCCCGACACGTTCGCCTGCTTGACGAACTCCGGTGCAGGCGGGAATACCCGCGTCTCCTGCAATACCGTCTCGATATTCGACATCGCTCCGCTCCTTGGCTTGATGGCGTCTTGTTGAAGGGAAATAGAAGCACCTATTCAATGCGATGTAAAGGTCGCGGGCGCAAGTCGGCGCTATGCTACATTTGGTCGCGTTTCATTTCTCTACCGCACGCATGACGCTGCCCATGACCACGATCCGCCAGGAAGACTTGATTCAAAGCGTCGCCGACGCGCTGCAATTCATCTCGTACTACCATCCTGCCGACTACATCCGAGCGCTTGCGCGCGCCTACGAGCGCGAGCAGTCGCACGCAGCCAAGGACGCGATCGCCCAGATCCTGACCAACTCGCGCATGTGCGCCGAGGGCCACCGCCCGATCTGCCAGGACACGGGAATCGTGAACGCGTTCATTCGCATCGGGATGGACGTGCGCTGGGAGGCGAACATGGGCGTCGCGGACATGATCAACGAGGGCGTGCGGCGCGCGTACTTGAACCCGGACAACAAGCTGCGCGCGTCGGTGCTCGAGGACCCCGCGTTCGGGCGCCGCAACACGCGCGACAACACGCCGGCGGTGATCCACATGCAGGTCGTCCCCGGCGACAAGGTCGAAGTGGATGTTGCCGCCAAGGGCGGCGGCTCGGAGGCGAAATCGAAGTTCGCCATGCTCAACCCATCCGACTCGATCGTCGATTGGGTGCTCAAGACCGTGCCGACCATGGGCGCCGGCTGGTGCCCGCCCGGGATGCTCGGCATTGGCATCGGTGGCACCGCGGAGAAGGCGATGGTGATGGCCAAGGAGTCGCTCATGTCGCCAATCGACATGGCCGAGCTCAAGGCGCGCGGCCCGAAGGACAAGATCGAGGCACTGCGAGTCGAGCTGTACGACAAGGTGAACGCACTCGGCATCGGCGCCCAGGGGCTGGGCGGGCTGTCGACGGTGTTGGACGTCAAGATTCTCACTTATCCGACGCACGCGGCCAACCAGCCGGTCGCGCTGATCCCGAACTGCGCGGCCACGCGGCACGCGCACTTCGTGCTCGACGGTTCGGGGCCCGCCGAGCTCGAGCAGCCCAGGCTCTCGGACTGGCCGGACGTGACCTGGCGGCCGGACGCAAACGCGAAGAACGTAAACCTCGACACGCTTACGCGCGCCGAGGTCGCCGCGTGGAAATCCGGCGAGCGCCTGCTGCTCTCGGGCAAGCTGCTCACCGGGCGCGATGCTGCCCACAAGCGCATCCAGGACATGCTCGCCAGAGGCGAAAAGCTGCCGGTCGACTTCACCGACCGCGTGATCTACTACGTCGGACCGGTCGACCCGGTGCGCAACGAGGTCGTCGGCCCCGCCGGTCCCACCACCTCGACGCGGATGGATAAGTTCACCGAAACGATGCTCGCCGGGACCGGGCTGGCGGCGATGGTCGGCAAGGCCGAACGTGGGCCGGTCGCGATCGACGCAATCCGCAAGCACAAGGCCGCCTACCTGATGGCCGTCGGCGGCGCAGCCTACCTGGTCGCCAAGGCGATTCGCAAATCGCGCGTGCTCGCCTTCGAGGACCTCGGCATGGAGGCGATCTACGAGTTCGAGGTGCGCGACATGCCGGTCACCGTGGCGGTCGATGCGAGCGGCAACTCGGTGCACCAAAGCGGCCCGGCCGAATGGGAGAAGCGAATTCGGGAATTCAAGCTGCCGGTCACGGCGGCCTGAACGCGGCCCCTTGCTCGACCGCCCCGCCGCCCGCTGGCCGGCCGTCTGGGCGGTTTTCGCCGGCGGTCTGGTTGCCGGCGCCTACATCGGCAAGGTCCCGCCCGCGCTGCCGGTGTTGCGCGCCGAGCTCGGCCTGACCCTGGTCCAGTCGGGATTCGTCGCGACGATGTTCAACGTTGTCGGTGGCTTGGCGGGAGTGCTGGCCGGCGTGCTGGCCGACCGTTTCGGCCCCAAGCGGCTCGCGCTCGCCGGGCTCGCGATTCTGTCCGCGGGCGGGTTCCTCGGCGCCGCTGCGGGCGGCTTCGCAGAGCTGCTGCTGGCGCGCTTCCTCGAGGGCGCCGGCTTCATCCTGTTCACCGTCGCGGGTGCGGCGCTGATGACCGCCGCCGCGCCCGAGCCGCGCGCGCGCGCCAAGGCGCTGTCGCTGTGGAGCGCCTACATGCCGGCCGGCGGCAGCCTGGCGCTGCTCGCCGCGCCGCTGGTCATCGCCGCGGCAGGCTGGCGCGGCCTGTGGGTCGCGCTGGCGCTCGTCGCCGCGGGCGCCTTCGCGCTGGTCGCGCGCTACGCAGTGGCCCCTCGCGCCGGCAGCGTCGGATCGCTGCGCCTGGCGCTCGAGTCGCTCGCCCAGCGCGGCAGTCTTGTCCTAGCGCTGATGTTCGCCTTTTATGTCGCGCAGTGGACCTCGGTCATGATCTGGCTGCCGACCTTCGTGGTCGACGAGCGCGGCGGCTCGAGCGGCACCGCGGCACTGCTCACCGCGCTGATGGTGCTGATCAATGTGCCCGGCAACCTGGCCGGCGGCTGGCTGCTGGCGCGCGGTGTGCGCCGCGGCGCGATGAGCATGGCGGCGTTTTCGATCATGGCGCTGTGCGCCGTCGGGATGCTGCTCGACGTGCTGCCCAACCTGCCGCGATTCCTGCTCGTGCTGGTCTTCTCCTCATGCGCCGGAGTGATCCCGGCCGCGGTGTTCTCCGGCGTGCCGGTGCACGCGCGCAGCGCGCGCCACGTGGGCACCGGCAACGGGCTGGTGATGCAATCCTCGCAGGCGAGCCAGTTCGTCGCCCCGATCCTGCTGGCATGGCTGGCCACGCGCTTCGGCAGCTGGAGTGCGTCGCTCTGGGCCATGCTCGCCCTGGCCGCTTGCGGCGGCGCCTGCGGTTTCGCCCTCGTAGTCATCGAGGCGCGGCGCGGGCGCTAGAATCCGTCTGCTCAAGGGAGATCGTCATGCGCGACATCCACATCTGCGAGGTCGGCCCGCGCGACGGGCTGCAGAATGCTCATCACGTAATGCCGACCGAGACCAAGAAGCGCTGGATCGGCGCGCTCGCCGCCGCCGGGCTGGAGGAAATCGAGGTCGGATCGTTCGTGCCGCCAAGGCTGATCCCGGCGATGGCCGACACCGCTCAGATCGTGGCGCACGCGCGCACGCTCCCGGGCCTTCAGGTGGTCGCCCTGGCGCCGAACTTGAAGGGCTTCGAGCGCGCCATGCAGGCCGGCGCGCACAAAATCACCTTTCCGGTCTCAGCCAGCCGCGCGCACAGCCTGGCTAACGTGCGCATGACGCCGGAACAGATGGTGCAGGAGGTGCGCAAGTGCCGCGACCTGCGCGGTGCCGACGGTCCGCAGATCGAGGGCGCCGTGTCGACCGCCTTCGGCTGCACCATGCAGGGCGAGGTCCCGGAGGACGACGTGCTGCGCATTGCCGCCGCGCTGGCCGAGTTCTGCGACTGCGTGGCGCTCGCCGATACGGTCGGCTACGCCAACCCGGCCCAGGTGCGGCGCATTTTCGCCCGAGTCAAGAAGGAGATCGGCGACAAGCTCGAGGGCGCCCATTTCCACAATACGCGCGGTTTGGGGCTGGCCAACGCGCTCGCGGCTTACGAGGAAGGCGTGCGGCATTTCGACAGCTCGCTGGGCGGCTTGGGCGGATGCCCTTTCGCGCCTGGGGCGAGCGGCAACGTCGTGACCGAGGACCTGGTGTTCATGTTCGAAAGCATGGGCCTTGCCACCGGGATCGATTTCGACCTCCTGCTCGCCGCGCGCGCAGCGCTAGTGAACGGGTTGCCCGAGGAGCCGGTCTACGGTCACACCCCGCAGGCGGGGCTGCCCAAGGGATTCAAGCGCGCGGCATGAAGCGCCTGCCGCTCGAGGGCGTGCGCGTGGTGGAATTCGCGCACATGGTGATGGGGCCGAGCTGCGGCTTGGTCCTCGCGGATCTCGGCGCCGAGGTGATCAAGGTCGAGCCGCCGGAGGGCGACAACACGCGTCGGTTGGAGGCCGCAGGAGCTGGGTTTTTCCCCGTGTTCAACCGCAACAAGAAGAGCCTCGCCGTGAACCTCAAGCGCACCGAAGGGCGCGAACTGGTGCTGCGCCTGCTCGACGCCAGCGACGTGCTGACCGAGAACTTTCGCCCCGGCGCGCTCGACAAGCTCGGCTTCGGCTACCGGGCGCTTTCGGTGCGCAATCCACGCCTGGTCTACTGCTCGCTGAAAGGCTTTCTCGATGGCCCATACCAGCATCGCCCGGCGCTGGACGAGGTGGTGCAGATGATGGGCGGACTGGCCTACATGACCGGCCTGCCCGAGCGCCCGCTGCGCGCCGGCGCGTCCGTGGTCGACATTCTCGGCGGCACCTTCGGCGCCGTCGCCGTGCTCGCCGCATTGCGCGAGCGGGAATCGACCGGTCGCGGCGCCCGCGTCACCAGCGCGCTGTTCGAGTCCACCGCCTACCTCGTGGCGCAGCACATGGCGCAATACGAGATCACCGGCGAAGCGCCGCCGCCGATGTCGGTCAAGCGGCCCGCATGGAGCGTGTACGACATATTCGAGACCGGAGACGGCGAGCGCCTGTTCATCGGCGTGGTCACCGACACGCAATGGGAGATTTTCTGCCGCGAGTTCGATCAATCCGCGCTGGCGGCCGACGCGCGCCTGCAGACCAACAGCGCGCGCGTGCGCGAGCGCGGCTGGCTCATCCCGCGCCTGCACGAGGCGATGAAGCAATTCACGAAGGCCGAGTTGGAAGCCAAACTCGAGCGCATCGGCTTGCCGTTCGCGCCGATCGCGAAGCCCTGGGACCTGCTCGCCGACCCGCACCTGAACGCGTCGGGCGCCCTGCACGCGACGCAGCTGCCCGCGGGCGGCACGATCCACGTTCCCGGCCTTCCCATCGCCTTCAACGGCGAGCACCTTCCCAAACGTAGCGATCCGCCGCCGGTCGGCGAAGGCGCCCGCGACGTGCTGCGCGCAATAGGCTACGGCGCTGCGCAGATCGATGCGCTCGCCGCCGCGGGAGTCATTTCCCTGCCGCCTGCTTGAGCTCGATCTCGACGAAGACGTACTCGTAGTCGTTCGCGTTCACCACGTCGTGCTCGACGCCGGCGTTCCTGAAATAAGGCACGCCCCTCTTCAGCTCCGAGTACCGCTCGCCGCCCGCCTCGACCAGCTTCAGGCGCCCGTCCAGCATCGGCACCACCACGTAGTCGTATTCATGGCGGTGCCAGCCCGTCGACGCGCCCGGTGCGAAGCGCCACTCTGCGACTCGGGTGCGCTCGTTGTCGATGAATATCCGCGATGTGGCTTTGGCATCCGCCATGTCTCAACCTTTGAGCAGCGCGTCGATTCCGGCCTGCACGATCTGCTCGTCCTCGTGCGATTGCACCCCTGAGGCCGCGATGGCGCCGACGCAGCTGCCTTCCACCATGATCGGTAATCCGCCCTGCACCGGCAATACCGGCATCTTGAGCATCGAGAGGCGCCCGCCCGCGACGCGCTCTTCCCACATCTTGCTCGGGCGGCGCGTGGTTGCGGCGGTTCGCGCCTTTTCCACCGCGATCACGGCGTTGGCCGGAGTCGCACCGTCCATCCGAATCAGGTGCAGCAGGTGTCCGCCATCGTCGAGAACGGCGATCGCGACGATCCAGTCGTTGCGCCGGGCCTCCGCTTCCGCCGCAGCGCTCATCCTGCGGCAGTCGTCTAGGGTCAATTCGGGTCGAGTCCTCATTTTGATGCGCCTTCCTTGAGTGCGTTGCGAATCTGTTCCAGCGCGGCGGGATCCTCGATGGTGGTGAGGTCGCCCGGATCGCGCCCTTCCGCCAGCGCCTGGATCGAACGGCGCAGCGTCTTGCCCGAGCGCGTCTTCGGCAGCAGGGTCACGAAGTGCACCGCGCGCGGCCGTGCGATCGCGCCCAGCTGCTTGTCGACGGTATCCATGACGTCCCTCTCGAGCTTCCTCTTGTCCGTCACGGCGGTTTTCGCAACCGCAAAGGCCAGCGGCATCTGGCCTTTGAGGGCGTCCGCGACGCCGACCACCGCGCACTCGGCGATCGCCGGGTGCATGCTCACCGCTTCCTCGATCTCGCGCGTTCCGAGGCGGTGTCCGGCGACATTGATCACGTCGTCGGTGCGCCCGAGGATGAAGTAGTAGCCGTCCCGGTCCCGGATCCCCCAGTCGAAGGTGGAATACACCTGCTTATTGGAGAAGGTCGAGAAGTAGGTCTTGACGAAGCGCTCGTCGTCGTCCCAGATGGTGCTCATGCAGCCGGGCGGCAGCGGCGGCACGATAGCCACCACGGCCTTCTCGTCCGCATGCGCTTGCATTGCGTCCGACTCGCGCAGCAGCTGCAGGTCGTAGCCGTAGACCGGGAACGAGGGGCTGCCGAACTTGATCGGAGTCTTTTCGATTCCGGGCACCGACGACAGGATCGGCCAGCCGGTCTCGGTCTGCCAGTAGTGGTCGATGACCGGGATTCCCAGGGCCTCCGAGATCCAGACGTGAGTCGGTTCATCCAGCGGCTCGCCGGCCAGGAACAGGTGCTTGAGCGAGGACACGTCGTACTTCTTCAGATACGCGGGGTCCTGCTTCTTCAGCACCCGGATCGCCGTCGGGGCGGAGAACATTACCGACGCCTTGTGCTGCTCGACGATCTTCCACCAAATCCCCGCGTCGGGCCGGATCGGCACGCCCTCGTACAGGATCGTCGTCATGCCCGCGATCAGCGGGCCGTAAATGATGTACGAGTGCCCTACCACCCAGCCGATGTCCGAGGTAGTGAACATCGTTTCGCCCGCCTCGCCGCAGTAGATCAACTTCATCGAAGAGGCGAGCGCCACCGCATAGCCGCCGACGTCGCGCTGCACGCCCTTCGGTTGGCCGGTAGTGCCCGACGTGTAGAGAATGTACGAGGCCTCGCTCGACTCGAGCCAGACGCAGGGCACCTGCGCCCTCGCGTGGCGTGCGGCGAGTTCCTGCCAGTCGACGTCGCGCCCCGCCACGAGCGGCATGTTCGGGTCGAGGCCGCGGCGGAAGATGAGCACCTTGCCGGGCGGATTCTTGGCCAGCTTGAGCGATTCGTCCACCAGCGATTTGTACAGCACGGCCTTGCCCATGCGGCTGCCACCGTCGGCGGTGATCATGAGGCTCGGCCGCGCGTCGTCGATGCGCGCCGCCAGGCTCGCCGCAGCGAAGCCGCCGAATACGACCGAGTGAATCGCACCGATACGCGCGCAGGCAAGGATCGCGAACGTGGCTTCTGGGATCATCGGCATGTAGATGATCACCCGGTCGCCCTTCTTGACCCCGAGCGCCTGCATCATCGCCGCAACCCGCTGAACCTCCCCGTGCAGCTCGCCGAAAGTGTAGCTGCGCTCCTGGTCGACCTCGGTCGAGATGTACACCAGCGCCTTTTGTTCGGCGCGTGCCGCAAGGTGGCGGTCGATCGCGTTGTGGCACAAATTCGTCTCGCCGCCGACGAACCATTTCGCGAACGGCGGCCGCGAGTAGTCGAGCACCGTGCCGAACGGCTTGTGCCAGTCGATCAGCTTTGCCTGCTCGGTCCAGAAAGCGTCGCGCTGCTCGAGCGAGCGGCGGTAGAAATCGTGGTAGCTTCCCACTGCGGCCTCCTTCTTGTCTCCCCGCGTCTTAGGCATTCAGGTCGACCACCACCCTGCCCCGGATTTGCGCGCCGATAAACTTGTCGAAAACGGAAGGCAGCTCGGCGAACGGAATCGTGCGCGCGATTTCCTTCAGGTGGGTCGGGCGCATGTCTCCCGCCAGGCGCCGCCAGACCTCTTGCCGCAGAGGCATGGGGCAGTTCACCGAGTCGACCCCAAGCAGGCTCACGCCGCGCAGGATGAACGGCAGCACCGTGCTGTTGAACGAGGTGCTCGCGGCGAGGCCGATTGAGGCGATGCAACCGCCGACCTTCATCGTGCTCGCCATCCACGCCAGCACCTCGCCGCCCAGGTTGTCCACCGCCCCGGCCCAGATCGCCTTGTCGAGCGGCCGGATCTTCGCCAGGTCGAGCTCGCTGCGCAGCCTGACCTCGCTCGCGCCGATCTTCTTCAGATACTCGGCTTCGCCTGCCTTGCCGGTAAGCGCCACCACGTGATAGCCCAGGCGCGCCAGAGCATCGATCGCGATCGACCCCACTCCGCCGGTCGCACCGTCGACGATCACAGGCCCGCTGGCCGGCTTGAGGCCGTTCTGCTCCATGCGCGCGATCGCCAGGCCGGCAGTGAATCCCGCAGTGCCGAACGCCATCGCCTCCCACAGCGTCAGGCCCTGTGGCGCCTTGACCAGCCAGTCCGCCGGCACACGTGCGTATTCGGCGTAGCCGCCGTGGTGCTTGACCCCGATGTCGAAACCCGTCGCCAGCACCGCGTCGCCCTTGGCGAAGCGCGCATCGCTCGACGACACCACCGTGCCGGAAAAGTCGATCCCGCCGATGCATTCCGGCCGCAGCAGGATCCGGCCCTTGCCGGTCGCCGCGAGCGCGTCCTTGTAATTCACGTCGGAGTACGCCACGCGCACCACCACCTCGCCAGGGTCGAGTTCCTCCAGCGTGCACTCGACGAACCCGGCCCGGACCTTCTTGTCGGCCTCGGTGATCTTGAATGCCCTGAATCTGTCCATCGTCCCTCCTCCTCCTGCGAAGTTTAACGCCGCGCGCGTTCGGCTTGCAGGTATTCGGCGGATTGCATCTCGTGCAGGCGACTGACGGTGCGCGCGAACTCGGCGTCGTTCGCGCCCTCCACGAACAGCTCGTCCGGCTGCGTCTCGGCGGACACGAACAGCTTGATGCCGTCGTCGTAGAACACGTCCAGCAGCCAGGTAAAGCGGCGCGCGGCATCCGCGTTACGCGCCGACATGTGCGGCACGCCGGACAGAATCACGCTGTGGAAGCGCTTGGCCAGGTCGACGTAATCCGCGTACGAGCGCGGCCCGCCGCACAGCGCCTTGAAATCGAACCAGATCAGTCCGCCGGCGCGCTTACGATACGGGATCTGGCGTCCTTCGACGTCGAGCGGATGGCGCTCCTCCTCCACGTCCTTGAGCGCGTGGAAGATCTGCTCCAGCGCCTGCTCGCTGCCGGGTCCGACGTGGTAGGCGCGCAGGCGCTCCAATTTGCGCCGACGGTAGTCCACCCCGCTGTCGACCTCGAGCACGTCGAGCCGTTGCTTAAGCAGCGCGATCGTCGGCACGAAGCGCTCGCGCTGCAGGCCGTTCCGGTACAGGGCGTCCGGGGCATAGTTCGAGGTCATGCACAGCACCACGCCGCGCTCCATGACCCGCTCCAGAAAGCGCCCGAGAATCATAGCGTCGGCGATGTCGCCGACGTGGAACTCGTCGAAGCAGATGAGCCGATTTCGGCGCGCAGTGCGTTCGGCCGCCGCCGCGACCGGGTCCTCGGTGCCTTTCAGCTCGTCGAGCTCGCGGTGGATCTCGCGCATGAAGTGATGAAAATGCACCCGCCGTTTCCTCACCAGCGGCACGCAGAGAAAGAACGCGTCCATGAGGAAGCTCTTGCCGCGCCCAACTCCGCCCCAGAGGTAGACGCCCTTGGGCAGCGGCGGCCTGACCAGCATGCGGCGCAGGGCGCTGCGGCGGCGCTGCTTGTAGACCGACCACTCCTCGTACAGCCGTTGCAGCCGCTCGACCGCGCGCCACTGCGCCGGGTCGGACACGAAGCCGCGCTTGGAGAGCTGCGCACGATAGGCCGAGACTACGTCCTGCCCCGCAGCGCTCCGCATCATCATCCCGGCGCCCCCTGCGGCCGCGCGGCGCGCGACTCGTGCCGGGCAAGCAGAAGCGTGCTCGCCAGGATCACTGCTCCGCCGAGTACGGTGGCGCCGGCCGGGATGCTGCCAAAGAGAAAGAAGCTGAAGATCACCGCCCACACCAGTTCGAGGAATTTGACCGTCTGCACGGCGGAAATGTCCGCCACGCGGAACGCGCGCATCATGCAGTAGTGGCCGCCGGTGCCGAAAAAGCCGCACACGACAAGCAAGCTCCACTGAAGCGCGTCCGGCATCGTCCAGTGGGGAAGCGCGAGCGGCGCGATGAGAACCGCCACCCAGACGTGCTGCCACAGCACGATCACTTCGGAGCGTTCAAGCCTCGCGAGGGCCTTGGCCACGAGGTAAGAGCCGGCAAACACCGGCGCCGAGGCGAGCATCAGCAGCATGCCCGGCGAGACGCCCGCGAAGCCGCTGCCCGAACCAGGTTTGAGCACCAGCAGCACGCCGGCGAAGCCGACCAGCACCGCGGCCCAGCGCGCGCCGGTCATGCGTTCCCCGAGAAACATCACCGCACCGAGGCAGATGAAAATCGGCCCGGTGAATGCAATCGCAGTGAGCTCCGTCAAGCCCACCGTCGGCAGCGCAGCGAACCACAGCAGCATGCCTGCCGTGTGCAGCACGCCGCGCGCGAACTGCAGCCGCGGCGCGCGCGGCCAGAGCGCCCGTACACCCAGCCGCAGGGTGGCCGCGCCGATCACTGCGACGCCCATCGCGTAGCGCAGCAGGCCCACCATCCACGGGTCGAACTCGGAGGCGAGCCGCTTCATGATCCCGTTAAGCACGATGAATAGCACGCCGCCCGCGGCCATCCAGAGCATGCCGCGGACCGTGGCGGCCGGGGGGCTGCGCACGATCGCCCAGTCAGCCGTTCAGGCTGCGCCTATCCACCGCCAGGGCGGCCTCCCGCATCACCTCGGACATCGACGGATGCGCGTGGCAGATGCGTGCCAGGTCCTCCGAGCTCGCGCCGAATTCCATCGCAACCACCGCCTCCGCGATCAGCTCCGAGGCCTGGCCGCCGATCGCGTGCACGCCCAGGATGCGATCGGTCTTGGCGTCGGCCAGCATCTTGATGAAACCCTCCGGCTCGTCGCGCCCGAGCGCGCGGCCGTTGTAGGCGAACGGGAATTTCCCGGCGCGGAAGGCGACGCCTTCTTCTTTCAGCTGATGCTCGGTCTTGCCCACCCAAGCGATCTCGGGCGCGGTATAGATCACCCACGGGATAGCGTCGTAGTTCACGTGTCCGCGCTGGCCGGCAATGATCTCGGCCACCATCACCCCCTCGTCCTCGCCCTTGTGCGCGAGCATCGGGCCGCGGACCACGTCTCCGATGGCGAACACGCGCGGCAGCGCAGTGCGGCAGTTCTTGTCGACTTCGATGAAACCACGCGAGTCGATCTTCAGGCCCACATTCTCGGCCCCCAGGCCTTCGCTGTTGGGCACCCGACCGATCGAAATGATGAGTCGGTCGCAATTCAATGTTTTACTTGAATTATCAGACGCACTGTATTGAATTGACATATTGTTCTTTGATTGATCAATCTTGAGGATCTTCACTCCGAGCTCGATCTCCAGGGCCTGCGGACCGGTGAAGATCTTCCACGCCTCCTGCGCAATCTCACGATCGGCGGCGCCCAGAAACTCCGGTAGCGCCTCGAGAATCCGCACCTTGGCGCCCAGACGCCGCCACACGCTGCCCAGCTCGAGCCCGATTACGCCGGCGCCGATCACCCCCAGCCGCGCGGGCACCGCGTCGAAGGCGAGTGCGCCTATGTTGTCGCACACCCGTTCGTTGTCTACCTCCACCCCGGGCAGGTGGCGCGGCTTGGAGCCGGTGGCGATGATCACGTTCTTCGCGTCGATCGTTTCGGCGCCTTTGTCGCCCTTGACCTCAAGCTTCCAGCTCGTGCCACCCTGCACCAACCGGCCGTGGCCCTGCAGCCAGATGACCTTGTTCTTCTTGAACAATCCGGCGATGCCTCCGGTCATCTTCTTCACGATCCGGTCCTTGCGATCGAGCATCGCAGCCAGATCGAGCTTGACGCCGGTGGCGGTGATTCCGTGCACCTTGAAGCGGTGCTGCACCCGCTCGTAGTTCTCGGACGACTCGAGCAGTGCCTTGGATGGAATGCAGCCCACGTTGAGGCAGGTGCCGCCGAGCGCGTACCGGCCGTCGGGCTCTTGCCACTTGTCGATGCAGGCGGTGGAAAGTCCCAACTGCGCGGCCCGGATCGCGGCGATGTAGCCGGCCGGTCCGGCACCGACGACGACGACGTCGAATGACTGCATGCGCTAGATCTCCAGCACCAGGCGCGCGGGATCCTCCATCGCGTCCTTGATCGCGACCAGGAACAATACTGCCTCGCGCCCATCGACGATGCGGTGATCGTAGGAGAGCGCCAGGTAGTTCATCGGCCGCGCCACCACCTGCCCGTTCTCCACCACCGGGCGCTCCTTGGTCGCATGCACGCCGAGAATGGCGGATTGCGGCGGGTTGATGATCGGGGTCGAAAGCATCGAGCCGAACACGCCGCCGTTCGAGATCGAGAAAGTGCCGCCGGTGAGCTCCTCGATGCCGAGTTTTCCGTCCTGCGCCCGCTTGCCGAAATCCGCGATCTTCTTCTCGATTGCGGCGAAAGAGAGCTGGTCGCAGTCGCGCACGATCGGAACCACCAGCCCGCGCGGGCTGCCCACGGCGATGCCGATATCGAAGTAGCCGTGATAGACGATGTCGTTGCCGTCGATCGAGGCGTTTACCAGCGGGTACTTCTTCAGCGCGGCGACCGCGGCCTTGACGAAGAACGACATGAAGCCCAGGCGCACCCCGTGCTCCTTCTCGAAGCGTTCCTGGTATTTCTTGCGCAGCTCCATCACCGGCTGCATGTTGACCTCGTTGAAGGTCGTCAGGATCGCCGCGGTCGACTGCGACTGCACCAGCCGCTCGGCGATTCGGGCACGCAGGCGCGACATCGGAACGCGCTGCTCGGGGCGGTTGCCGAGCAGCCGCTCGATGTTGACTGGCGCCGACGGCTGCGGCAGCGCGCTCTTGGGTGCAGTGACCGGTGCCGCGGCCGGCACCGGCGCCGGCGTTGCGCCGGCGTACGAGGCCGGTTTGCCGACATGCTCCAGCACGTCGCCCTTGGTGACCCGGCCACCGCGCCCGCTGCCCTGGATCCTGCTGGTGTCGATCCCCTGCTCGGCGGCGAGCTTCTCGGCCGAAGGCATGACCGGCGCGCCTCGAGCCGAGGGCGGTGCTTGCGCGATCGGTGCGGCCGGCACCGGCGCAGCGGACGCCGCCGGCTTGGATGCCGCGCCCGCGGCAGGCTTGGCGTCGGTGTCGATGGTGGCGATGACCTCGCCTGAGACGACCGCAACGCGGTCCGCCTTGAGAATCTTGGTCAGCACGCCGTCGACCGGCGCCGGCAGCTCCATCACGACCTTGTCGGTCTCGATGTCGATCAGGTTCTCGTCCCGCGACACCGCCTCGCCTTCCTTCTTGTGCCATTCGAGCAACGTGGCCTCGGAGACCGACTCCGACAGTTGCGGCACTTTGACTTCGACAATCACTTTGGTCTTCCCGAATCGCTAATTGAACTTGCCGAACGCCATGTCGACCAGCGCGGCCTGGCGCGCGTTGTGCTTGGCCAGATACCCGCCTGCGGGCGCGGCCGAAGGCGGCCGGCCGGCGTAGTACAGCTTCTGGTCGCTGCGCATGTTCTCGCTGAAGTAGTGCGCGGTTTCGTACCATGCACCCTGGTTCTGCGGCTCCTCCTGGCACCAGACGATCTCGCGCGCGTTCGGGTAGCCATTCATCTCCGCGGCGAAGGGCTTGTGCGGAAACGGATAGAGCTGCTCGACGCGGATGATTGCGACATGGTCCAGGCGCCGCTCGCGCCGCACCGCGAGCAGGTCGTAGTAGACCTTGCCGCAGCAGACGATCACGCGCGTTACGGCTTTCGGCTCGAGCGCGTCGATTTCGGGCACGACAGTCAGGAACGAGCCCTGCGCCAGGTCCTTGATCGGCACCGACGCCTCCTTCTTGCGCAGCAGCGACTTCGGCGTAAGCACGATCAGCGGCTTGCGGAACGGGCGCAGCATCTGGCGCCGGAGCAGGTGGAAGATCTGCGACGCGTTGGACGGCACGCAGACCTGGATGTTGTGCTCGGCGCACAGCTGCAGGTAGCGCTCAAGCCGCGCCGACGAATGCTCCGGCCCCTGGCCCTCGTAACCGTGCGGCAGGAACATCGTCAGCCCGCAGACCCTGCCCCACTTGGCTTCGCCCGAGCTGATGAACTGGTCGATCACCACCTGCGCGCCGTTGGCAAAATCGCCGAACTGCGCCTCCCAGATCACCAGGGCGGTCGGCTCGGCGGTGGAAAAGCCGTACTCGAACCCGAGCACGGCCTCCTCCGACAGTACCGAGTCGATCACCACGAACGAGCCCTGGTCCTTTGAGATGTTCTGCAGGGGCACGTAGGCGCCGGAGTCCCAGCGCTCGCGATCCTGGTCGTGCAGCACCGAATGGCGATGCGCAAAGGTGCCGCGGGCGGTGTCCTGTCCCGACAGCCTGACGTCATAGCCGTTGGACACCAGCGAAGCGTAAGCGAGCGTCTCTGCCATGCCCCAGTCGACCGGCAGCTTGCCGGCCGCCATCTGTTGCCGCGCCTGCAGCACGCGCTCGACCGTCCGATGGACCTTGAAGCCGTCGGGCACGCTGGTGACGCGCTCGGCCAAGCGCTCCAGCTCGGCCAGCGGCACGTGGGTGTCGGCGGCGTCGGTCCACTTGGTGTTGAGGTACGGCGCCCAGTCGACTGCGAACTTGCTCTTGAAGTTCGAGATCACGGGGTTGCTGCCGTGTTTGCCCGCATCCAGGTCGGAGCGGAACTGCTTGATCATAGCCTCGGCGTCGTCGGCCTGGATCACGCCTAACGTCGCCAGCTTGTCGGCGTAGAGCTTGCGCGTCCCCGGGTGCTGGGAAATCTTCTTGTACATCAGCGGTTGGGTGACGGACGGTTCGTCCTGCTCGTTGTGGCCGAGCTTGCGGAAGCACACCAGGTCGATCACCACGTCCTTCTTGAACTGCTGGCGGAAATCCAGCGCCAGCTGAGTCACGAACAGGACCGCCTCCGGATCGTCGCCGTTGACGTGGAAGATCGGCGCTTCGACCATCTTCGCCACGTCGGTGCAGTAGATCGTCGAGCGCGTGTCGCGCGGGTCCGAAGTCGTGAAACCAATCTGGTTGTTGATTACGATGTGCACCGTGCCGCCTGTGCCGTAGCCGCGCGTGCCCGACAGGTTCAGCGTCTCCATCACCACGCCCTGCGCCGCGAACGCGGCGTCGCCGTGGATCAGGATCGGCAGCACTTGGGCCCCGGTCTTGTCGTCGCGCCGGCGCTGGCGCGCACGCACCGAGCCCTCGACCACCGGGTTGACGATCTCGAGGTGCGACGGATTGAAGGCGAGCGAGATGTGCACCGGGCCGCCGCCGGTCGAGATATCGGACGAAAAGCCGTTGTGGTACTTGACGTCGCCCAGAGGCAGCTCGTGCGCATGCTTGCCCTCGAACTCCTGGAACAGTTCCTGCGGCATCTTGCCCAGCACGTTCACCAGCACGTTCAGCCGCCCACGGTGGGCCATTCCGATCACGAACTCCTGCACGCCGGCCGCGCCGGCGCGCTGGATCAGCTCGTCGATCGAAGGGATCAGGCTCTCTCCGCCTTCGAGCGAGAAGCGCTTCTGGCCGACGTAGCGCGTGTGCAGGTAGCGCTCGAGCTGCTCCGCTTCGGTCAACTTCTGCAGCAGGCGCTTTTGCACCTCGGGCGTATATTTCGGCGTCGCACGGACCGATTCGACGCGCTGCTGGATCCAGTCGCGCTGCGCGCGGTCGCCGATGAACATGTACTCGAAGCCGATATTGCCGCAGTAGGTGTCGCGCAGCGCATGGATCAGGTTTCTGAGGGAAGTGCGGTCCAGGCCGACGAACGATCCGGCGCTGACTTCGCGATCGAGGTCGGCTTCGGCGAGGTCGTAGTAGGCCGCTTCCAGCTCCGGCACCGACGGGCGCGGCATGCGCTTGAGCGGATCGAGCGTCGCCCAGCGCGACCCGGCGATGCGGTAGGCGGTCACCAGCAGCAGGGCCGCGACCTGCAGCCGCTCGTGCGCCACGTCGATCTGCGGCGCAGCGCGCCCGGTCAGCTCGCCCGCCTTGCCGCGCTGCACGAAGGACTGGATCACCGGCGCGTGCGCCACGTCTTTGCCCGAGCTGCCCGCCGCGTCCGGCATCAGCTGCATCTGGTCGAAGTATTCGCGCCACTCCTCCGGCACGGCACCGGGATTGACCAGATACTGCTCGTACAGGCCCTCGATGAACGGCGCGTTGCCACCGAACAGGTAGGAGTTTGAGAGCAGCTGCTTCATCATGGCCATGTCGCTTACCTCTTGTCTATCGCCTGCACTTCGCGCCGGGTCGCGCCTTTGTAGAGTTGGCGCGGGCGGCCGATTTTCTGGTCAGGGTCGACGATCATCTCGTTCCACTGCGCGATCCAGCCTACGGTGCGGGCAAGCGCGAAAATGCAGGTGAACATGCTCACCGGAATGCCGAGCGCGCGCTGCACGATTCCCGAGTAGAAATCCACGTTCGGATAGAGCTTGCGCGACACGAAGTAGTCATCCTCGAGCGCGATCTTCTCCAGCGCCATGGCGAGCTTGAACAGGCGGTCGTCGTGCAGCCCGAGCTCCTCGAGCACCTCGTAGCAGGTCTCGCGCATCAGCTTGGCGCGCGGATCGTAGTTCTTGTACACGCGGTGGCCGAAGCCCATCAGCTTGACGTTCGAGTTCTTGTCCTTGACCTGCTTGATGAACTCGCCGATCTTGGACACGTCGCCGATGTGATCGAGCATCTGCAGCGCCGCCTCGTTGGCGCCGCCGTGCGCCGGCCCCCAAAGGCAGGCGATCCCCGCGGCGATGCAGGCAAACGGATTGGCGCCGGAAGAGCCCGACAGCCGCACGGTCGAAGTGGAGGCGTTCTGCTCGTGGTCGGCGTGCAGGATGAAGATGCGATCGAGCGCGCGCATCAGCACGTCGTTGCTGCGGTAGTCCTCCGTTGGCACCGCGAACATCATGCGCATGAAATTCGCGGTGTAGGACAAAGCGTTGCACGGGTACACGAACGGCTGGCCCATGTTGTACTTGTAGGCCATCGCGACCAAGGTGGGCAGTTTCGCGATCAGCCTGAACGCCGCCACTTCGCGGTGGTGCGGATCGGAAATGTCGAGCGAATCATGGTAGAAAGCCGACAGCGCGCCGACCAGCCCGACCAGCACCGCCATCGGGTGCGCGTCGCGCCGGAAGCCGGTGAAGAAACGGTTGATCTGGTCGTGCACCATGGTGTGCCGGGTCACCGTGTTGACGAACTCGTCCTTCTGCTTCTGGTTCGGCAGCTCGCCTTTCAGCAGCAGGTAGCACACTTCGAGAAAGTCGCAGTGCACGGCGAGCTGCTCGATCGGATAGCCGCGGTAGAGCAGAATTCCCTGGTCGCCGTCGATGTAGGTGATGGTCGAAGCGCAGCTTGCGGTCGACAGGAACCCCGGATCGTAGGTGAATACGCCAGTCTTTCCATAGAGCGCGCGGATGTCGACGACATCGGGCCCCACCGATCCCGACAGGACCGGGAACTCGATGGTGCCGCCGTCCGGCAGCTTCAGCGTGGCTTTCTTATCCAAGGCCTTCTCCTTATCAACATCCGCGCAGGCGGGCGACGACATCGCCCAGACAGGCTGTATACCGATCGCTGCGCCCGCTTACAATGTCCCACAAGTCGTTGTCCGGCAACTCGAGCAGCTCGCCCAGGCGCGCCAGCTCGCTTTCGTTCAGCACGTCCGCGTTGCGCTGCACGAAGCTTGCCAGCACCAGATCGAGCTCGAGCAGCCCCCGGCGGCACTTCCACTTCAGCCTGTCGTGCGCAACGCGATCCATCACACGGCACGCCGAACGAGCATCTCCTTGATCTTGCCGATCGCCAGCGCCGGGTTGAGGTTCTTCGGGCAGGCGTCAGTGCAGTTCATGATCGTGTGGCAGCGGAACAGGCGATACGGATCGTCCAGGTTGTCCAGTCGCTCGGCCGTCGCCTGGTCGCGCGTATCGGCGATGAAGCGGTAGGCCTGAAGCAGTCCGGCCGGGCCGACGTACTTGTCCGGGTTCCACCAGAAGGACGGGCACGCGGTTGTGCAGCATGCGCACAAGATGCACTCGTACAGGCCGTTCAGCTCCTCGCGCTCAGCAGGCGACTGCAGCCGCTCGCGCTCCGGCGGTGCGTCGTGCGTGATCAGATAGGGTTTAATCGAATGGTATTGATCGAAGAACTGGGTCATGTCGACGATCAGGTCGCGCACCACCGGCAGGCCGGGCAGCGGCCGCAGCGTCACCTTGTCCGGCAGGTCCGCGACCTTGGTGATGCAGGCGAGGCCGTTCTTGCCGTTGATGTTCATCGCGTCCGAGCCGCACACGCCTTCGCGACAGGAACGGCGGAACGACAGCGAGTCGTCCTGCGCCTTGAGCCGGATCAGCGCGTCGAGCAGCATACGGTCGGTAGGCTCCGGTTTGAGCTCGTAGTCCTGCATCCGCGGGCGGACATCCTTGTCCGGGTCGTAGCGATAGACGGAGAAGCGCATCAGTAAGTCCGTACCTTGGGTTCGAAAGTCTCAACCGACATCGGCTTGAGGTGGACCGGCTTGTACTCCAGCCGGTTGTCCTCCTTGTACCAGAGCGTGTGCTTGATCCAGTTCTTGTCGTCGCGCTCGGGAAAATCGGCCCGCGCCTGAGCGCCGCGGCTTTCCTTGCGCGCCTCGGCCGAAACGACGGTTGCGAGCGCGGTCTCCACCAGGTTGTCCAGTTCGAGCGCTTCGACGCGCGCGGTGTTGAACACCTTGGACTTGTCCTGGATCCACACCCGGGCGGCGCGTGCAGCGATCTCTTTCACCATGCCGACGCCTTCCTGAAGCATTTCGGGAAAGCGGAACACGCCGCAGTGAGCCTGCATTGTCTTGCGCAGCGCAGCGCCTACTTCAGCCACGCGTTCGCCGCTGCTTGCGGAGTCGAGCCGCGCCAGGCGCGCCAGCGGCCGCTCTGCTGCGTCCTTGGGCAGATCCTTGTGCGCGGCCGGCATGGCATGGACGTCGGCGACCGCCTGCTCGCCGCCCGCCTTGCCGAACACCAGCAGATCGAGCAGAGAGTTGGTGCCGAGCCGGTTCGCGCCGTGCACCGAAACACAGGAGCACTCGCCGACCGCGTACAGGCCGGTCACCGGCGCTTCCGGATCGCCTCCGCTCGGCGCAACCACCTGGCCGAAGTGATTGGCGGGGATTCCACCCATCTGGTAGTGCACGGTCGGCACTACCGGAATCGGGTCCTTGACTGGGTCGACGTGGGCGAACTTGATCGCGATCTCGCGGATTCCCGGCAAGCGCAGATTGATGACCTCCGGCCCGAGGTGATCGAGCTTGAGCAGCAAATGATCGCCTTCAGGGCCGCAGCCGCGCCCCTCCTTGATCTCCGTGGTCATCGCGCGCGAAACGACGTCGCGGCTCGCCAGATCCTTGGTGTTGGGCGCATAGCGTTCCATGAAGCGCTCGCCGTCCTTGTTGAGCAGGTAGCCGCCCTCGCCGCGCACGCCTTCGGTGATCAGCACCCCGGCGCCGGCGACGCCAGTAGGATGGAATTGCCAGAATTCCATGTCCTCGAGAGGTATCCCGGCGCGCGCCGCCATCCCCAGACCGTCGCCGGTGTTGATGAAGGCGTTGGTGCTGGCGGCGAAGATCCGCCCCGCGCCGCCGGTGGCGAGGATGGTCGCCTTGGCCTGCAGGATCATCGTCGCGCCGCTCTCCATCTCGAGCGCAACCACCCCCAGCACTGCGCCTTCGGAATCGCGGATCAGGTCGAGCGCCATCCACTCGACGAAGAACTGCGTGTTCGCCTTCACGTTCTGCTGGTAGAGCGTGTGCAGCATCGCGTGCCCGGTACGGTCCGCGGCGGCGCAGGCGCGCATCGCCATCTTCGAGCTGCCGTAGTCCTGGGTATGGCCGCCGAAGGGTCGCTGGTAAATCCTGCCATTGTCGAGCCGATCGAACGGCATTCCCATGTGCTCGAGCTCGATCACCACCTCGGTGGCGCGGCGGCACATGTACTCGATCGCGTCCTGGTCGCCCAGATAGTCGGAGCCCTTGACGGTGTCGTACATGTGCCAGTGCCAGTGGTCCTCGGACGAGTTGCCGAGCGGTGCCGCGATGCCGCCTTGCGCCGCAACGGTGTGCGAGCGCGTCGGGAAGACCTTGCTCAGCACCGCGACGCGCAGCCCGGCGCGCGCGAGTTCGAGCGCGGCGCGCAGGCCCGAGCCCCCGGCGCCCACCACGATTGCTTCGAATTTTCTCACCTGCAGCCCCACGCTCATCTCCAAAGGATCTGCACCGTCCAGCCGAGATAGCCGGCGACTGTCAGGATGACCAACACCTCCAGCGCGAGCCGCAGGCCGGCCGGCTTGACGTAGTCCATCAGGATGTCGCGCACGCCGATCCACATGTGCCAAGCGACGCTGACCGCGAACAGCAGCGTCGCCACCCGCATCCAGCCCTGCGCGAACAGCCCGTGCCAGACGCCGTAGTCGAGCGGCGCGCTGAACAGCAGCACCGCCGCGAGCATGACGCTGTACACCGCCATGACCACCGCAGTGACGCGCTGGGCGAGCCAGTCGCGCCAGCCGTAATGCGCTCCGACCACGATGCGGCTCACCACAGCTTGGCTCCGAACAGGGCAGTCAGGGCAAGACCTGCGATCAGCACGATGATGCTGGTCAGGCGCGCGGTCGGCTTGTCCCAGCCGCGCTGCGTCTCGAGCAGCAGGAAACGGATGCCGGCGCAGAAATGGTGGCAGTAAGCCCAGATCACGACCAGCAGCGCGAGCTTGACCGGCAGCAGGCCGAGATAATGCCTGACGAACTCGAATTCGCGCGGCGATGCAAGGCTGCGGTCGAGCATGAACAGCAACCAGAGCGTGGCACCGAACAGCAGCGCGCCGCTGATGCGATGCAGAATCGACACCCAGCCGGCCAGCGGCAGGTGGATCTCGAACAGCAGGGCGGTTAGGCTGAGATATTTGGGACGGTTCTTGCTCACGCTCGCTTGCGACATGAATCGATTATATCGCTGCAACGCATCATCACCCCAGTTCGCTGCGGTAGTAGTGGCGATCCGTCTTGTACAGTCCGCGCCGCCATTCGACCGGGCGATTGCCGTAAGTGTATGAAAGGCGCTCCACTTCGAGCAGCGCCTGGCCTGGCGCGACGGCGAGCACTTGCGCGGTTTCGGCGTCGGCCGATCTGGCCTTGAGCTTTTCCTCGGCGCGCACCATGCGGGTGCCATACTGAGTCTCGAACAGATTGTAGAGCGCGCCCTTGTGCTCGGTGATCG
Organism: Burkholderiales bacterium; assembly: GCA_050741415.1. Taxonomy (GTDB): domain Bacteria; phylum Pseudomonadota; class Gammaproteobacteria; order Burkholderiales; family SG8-39; genus DAHVFK01. The sequence goes on from JBOIFB010000001.1 coordinate 33,174, forward strand.
CCGCCGCGCTCAAGCCGCGGAACATCCCTGCCGGCAGCCAGACTTCCTCGAGCACCACCGGGTCGCCCGAGAACAGCAGCAGGCGAGTGAGCACAATCATGCTGTCGGCGGTGCGCAGCTCGAGCAGCCGCGCCAGATCGGCGCCCGCGCGCGCGCGGCGAAAGTCGAGCAGCTTGCGCTCGGCCGCCACCGGGCCGCCCGCGTCCGGCGTCAGCCGCAGGAAGCGAAAACGCACCTGCGGCTCGCCATGACTGGCAACGAAGGTTCCTTTGCCTTGGCGGCGCACCAGCAGGTTGTCGGCTGCGAGCTCGTCGATTGCTTTGCGCACCGTGCCTTGGCTGACGCGGTAGCGCGCCGCGAGCTCGATCTCGCTCGGGATCGCATCGCCCGGGCGCCATTCCCCGCCGCGCAACCCGTCCAGCAGCAACTCCTTGATTTGCTTGTACAGCGGGCTGAAGGTGGGGGAGCTCACGCGAGTCATTTCAGCACAGAAAGCGGTACTCGTCTATATTGTGTCATATGTCTTTTATAAGACATAAGATACGTTGACTTCGGACCGGGGGCCGCGTAACATGCCGCGCGCGGCTGGGCCACCGGCCTAGAATCAATCACCACCCCGAGAACGCGCCCTTCCGGAGCCAAAATGTCCAAAGCCCCCGTACGCGTCGCCGTGACCGGCGCCGCCGGCCAGATCGGCTACAGCCTCCTGTTTCGCATCGCGAGCGGCGAGATGCTCGGCAAAGATCAGCCCGTCATCCTGCAGCTGCTCGAAATCCCGGACGAGAAGGCGCAAAAGGCGCTCAAGGGCGTGATGATGGAACTGGACGATTGCGCCTTTCCCCTGCTGCACGGCATGCTGCCCTCCTCCGACCCGATGATCGCCTTCAAGGACGTCGAGGTCGCGCTGCTGGTCGGCGCACGCCCGCGCGGCCCGGGAATGGAACGCAAGGATCTGCTCGAAGCCAACGGCAAGATCTTCGCCCCGCAGGGCAAGGCGCTGGACAAAGTCGCGGCCCGCAGCGTCAAGGTGCTGGTGATCGGCAACCCGGCCAACACCAACGCGCTGATCGCGATGAAGAACGCACCTTCGCTCAAACCGACGCAGTTCACCGGCATGATGCGCCTCGATCACAACCGTACCCTGTCCCAGATCGCGCACAAGCTCGGCAAGCCCCTGTCGTCGCTGCGTAAAATCACCGTGTGGGGCAATCACTCGGCGACCCAGTATCCCGACCTGTTCCAGGCCGAGTGCGAGGGCAAGAAGGTGTGGCCGATGATCAACGAGCAGGAATGGCTCGAGAAGACCCTGATCCCGACCGTGCAGAAGCGCGGCGCGGCGATCATCGAGGCGCGCGGGCTGTCCTCCGCGGCGAGCGCCGCCAACGCCGCGATCGACCACGTGCGCAACTGGATCTCCGGCACGCCCGAGGGCGACTGGGTCAGCATGAGCATCCCGGCTGACGGCAGCTACGGCATCTCCGAGGGCGTGCTGTACGGCTATCCCGTCACCTGCCGGGACGGGCAATATCACGTCGTCAAGGGTATCGAGATCAGCGACTTCAGCCGCCAGCGCATGGACGCGACGCTGAAGGAACTGCACGAGGAACGCGACGGCATCAAGCACCTGCTGAGATAGGAGAAACCCATGACGCGGCCATCCCCCGGAGCAAAGTTCCGCCAGGCGCTGAAGGAAGAGTCGCCGCTGCAGGTGATCGGCGCGATCTGCGCCTACCATGGGCTGCTCGCAAAGCGCTCGGGCTACCGCGCGATCTATCTCTCCGGCGGCGGCGTCGCGGCCGGTTCGCTCGGCATGCCCGACCTCGGCATCTCCAACCTGGACGACGTACTGACCGACATCCGGCGCATCACCGACGTATGCGACCTGCCGCTGCTGGTCGACGTCGACACCGGCTTCGGCGCGAGCGCGTTCAACGTCGCCCGCACCACCCGCTCGCTGATCAAATTCGGCGCCGCCGCGATGCACATCGAAGACCAGGTCGGCGCGAAGCGCTGCGGCCACCGCCCGGGCAAGGAGCTGGTGTCGAAGCAGGAGATGTGCGACCGCATCAAGGCCGCGGTCGACGCGCGCGGCGATCCCGACTTCGTCGTCATGGCCCGCACCGACGCGCTGGCGAGCGAGGGCCTCGAGCGCACGCTCGAGCGCGCTTCGGCCTACGCCGCCGCCGGCGCGGATATGATCTTCCCCGAGGCGATCACCTCGATAGAGATGTATCGCAAGTTCGTCGACGCCGCCAACGTGCCTGTGCTCGCCAACATCACCGAATTCGGCCAAACGCCGCTGTTTACGCTCGACGAGCTGCGTTCGGCCGGCGTGGCGCTTGCGCTTTACCCGCTGTCGGCCTTCCGCGCCATGAACAAGGCCGCGCTCGACGTGTATCAGACGCTGCGCCGAGAGGGTACGCAGAAGAACCTCGTCGCGACCATGCAGACACGCGACGAGCTGTACGAATACCTCGACTACCACGCCTACGAGGACAAACTCGATGAGCTCTTCTCAGTCCGCAGCAACGCCTAAGCCCAAGAAGTCCGTCGCGCTGTCCGGCGTTCCGGCCGGCAACACCGCCTTGTGCACCGTCGGGCGCAGCGGCAACGACCTGCACTACCGCGGCTACGACATCCTGGAATTCGCCGACGAGGCCGAATTCGAGGAGATCGCGTACCTGCTGGTGCACGGCAAGCTGCCGAACGCCGCCGAGCTTGCCGCCTACAAGGCCAAGCTGCGTGGGCTGCGCGGGATCCCGGCCGCGGTGCAGAACATCCTCGAATGCGTTCCCGCCAACTCGCACCCGATGGACGTGATGCGCACCGCTTGCTCGGCGCTCGGCTCGGTGCTGCCGGAGAATCAGGACCACAAACTCTCGGAAGCGCGCAACATCGCCGACCGTCTGATGGCGAACTTCGGTTCGATGCTGCTGTACTGGTACCACTTCTCGCACTCGGGGCGGCGGATCGACGTCGAGACTGATGACGACTCGATCGGCGGGCACTTCCTGCACCTGCTGCACGGCCGCAAGCCGAGCGAGCCGTGGGTGCGAGCGATGCACACTTCGCTCATTCTTTACGCCGAGCACGAATACAACGCCTCGACCTTCACCTGCCGCGTCGTCGCCGGCACCGGGTCCGACATGTATTCCGCGATCACCAGCGGCATCGGTGCGCTCAAAGGGCCCAAGCACGGCGGCGCCAACGAGTTCGCGTTCGACGTCATCGGCCGCTACGACACTCCGGAGCAGGCCGAGGTGGATGTCGTCCGGCGCATAGCGGAAAAGCAGGTCATCATCGGCTTCGGCCACCCCGTGTACACGATCGCCGACCCGCGCAACGAGGTCATCAAGAAGGTCGCCAAGCGCCTGTCGCAGGACGCCGCCGACATGAAACTGTTCGACATCTCCGAGCGCATCGAGCAGGTGATGTGGCGCGAGAAGAAGATGTTCGCCAACCTGGACTGGTACAGCGCCACCAGCTACCACATGCTGGGCGTGCCGACCGCGATGTTCACTCCGCTGTTCGTCATCTCGCGCACCAGCGGCTGGTCAGCGCACGTGATCGAGCAGCGCATCGACGGCAAGATCATCCGTCCCGGCGCAAACTATACCGGTCCCGACAATCGTAAGTGGCAGCCCATGACGGAGAGGACCTGAGCATGGCCCAGTACGAATCGGACATCACCCAGTTCATGCGCCGGTTCCTCGCCCAGCATCCCGAGGAGATCGAATCGCAGCGCATCGGGCGCGACGCGTGGTGGGACAAGGACCCTTCGGTGCGCACCCCGCCTCCGCCGCCGCGCCACTCCGCGCAGTCGGGCGGCGCCGAATACACCTTCGAGGCGCTGACCGAGGTGGACAAGTAGATGTCCGGCCGACTCGCGAACACCCGGCGCGCGCCGGACAAGGTGCTGACCCGGATCGCGGACTACGTCGTCAAGCACAGGATCTCCGGCAAGGATGCCTACGAGACCGCACGCTACTGCCTGATGGACACGCTGGGCTGCGGCCTCGAGGCGCTCGAGTACCCCGCGTGCACCAAGCTGCTCGGACCGGTCGTGCCGGGCACGATGGTGCCGAACGGCGCCAAGGTGCCGGGCACCCAGTTCCAGCTCGACCCGGTGCAAGCCGCATTCAACATCGGCGCCATGATCCGCTGGCTCGACTTCAACGACACCTGGCTCGCCGCCGAATGGGGCCACCCGTCGGACAATTTGGGCGGCATCCTCGCCGCCGCCGACTGGGTCTCGCGCAGCGCGAAAAAGCCGCTGCCGATGCGCGACGTGCTCACCAGCATGATCAAGGCACACGAGATCCAGGGCGTGATGGCGCTCGAGAACAGCTTCAACCGCGTCGGCCTGGACCACGTGCTGCTGGTCAAGGTCGCCACCACCGCAGTGGTCGCGCACATGATCGGCTGCAGCTACGACGAAGTCGTCAATGCGGTGTCCCAGGCCTGGGTCGACGGCCAGAGCTTGCGCACCTACCGCCACGCGCCGAACACCGGCTCGAGAAAGAGCTGGGCGGCCGGCGACGCTACCAGCCGCGGCGTGCGCCTGGCCATGATTTCCAGGACCGGCGAAATGGGCTACCCGTCGGTGCTGACAGCCAAGACCTGGGGCTTCTACGACGTCTCGTTCAAGGGCAAGCCGTTCAAGTTCCAGCGCCCCTTCGGCTCCTACGTGATGGAGAACGTGCTGTTCAAAATCTCCTATCCGGCGGAATTCCATTCTCAGACCGCGGTCGAATGCGCGATGCAGATCCACGAAGCTCTCAAGACCCGGAACCGCAAGCCCGAGGAGATCAAGAAGATCACCATCCGCACCCACGAAGCCTGCCTGCGCATCATCGACAAGAAAGGGTCGCTCAACAATCCGGCCGATCGCGACCACTGCATTCAGTACATGGTGGCGATGCCGATCCTGTTCGGCCGCCTGACCGCCGGCGACTACGAGGACGCGGTCGCAGCCGACCCGCGCATCGACGCGCTGCGCGCGCGCATTAGTTGCGTCGAGGACAAGGGCTTTACGCGCGACTATCACGATCCTGACAAACGCTCGATTGCGAACGCGTTGACGGTCGAGTTCAAGGACGGCAAGAAACTGGACGAGCTCGTGTGCGAGTACCCGATTGGCCACAAGCGCCGGCGCAAGGAAGGCATGCCGATGCTGGTGGAGAAATTCAAGCGAAACCTCGCACGCCGCTTCCCATCCAAGCAGCAGAGTGCGATCCTCAAGGTTTGCATGGACTCCGGCCGGCTGCACGCCATGCCGGTGGACGAGTTCGTCGACCTGTTCGTTATCTGAGGAAGGGTGGACAAACATGCTTCGTAAAACTCGCGGCATCGCGCTATTCCTGCTCTGTCTGCTCCTGCCGGCAGCTCAGGCCGCCGCGGCGTCGGAGTATCGCGACCCGATCGACCATTTCTTCCAGCCCTTCCTGGGCGACCTGAAGGCCGAGGCTGCGGATGCGAAGAAAGCGGGCAAGCAGGCGATCGTGGTGATGTACGAATTCGACGACTGCCCCTACTGCGCGCGCATGAAGCGCGAAGTTCTGTCGCGGCCTGATGTGCAGATCTATTATCGCAAGCACTTCCGGCTGTTTCAAATCGACACCCGCGGCGATCAGACGATCACCGGCTTCGACGGCAGGAACCTGATCGAGAAGGAGTTCGCGCGCGCCGCCGGCATCCGCTACACGCCGACCTTCATCTTCTACGGCCTGGACGGTACGCCGCTCGTGACCCAGCGCGGCGCACTCTACGACCCCAAACAGTTCCTGCTGCTGGGCGAATACGTCGCCAGCGGCGCCTACCTCAGCCGCAGCTTCGCGCAGTACCTGCAATCGAGAAAGGGATCCTGAACATGCCGCACAACCTCCACGACACGCTGCAACCGCTGAAGAACGGGAAATTCTACTCGCTCAAGCAGCTGGGCAAGGCGCTCGGACTGAAGGTCGAGCGGCTGCCGGTCTCGCTGCGCATCGTGCTGGAATCGGTGCTCAGGAACTGCGACGGCAAGAAAATCACCGAGGCGCACGTGCGCCAGCTCGCCGGCTGGCAGCCCAACGCGCAGCGCAGTGAGGAGATCCCGTTCGTGCTGGCGCGCATCGTGCTCCAGGACTTCACCGGCGTGCCGCTGCTGTGCGACCTGGCCGCGATGCGCGACGCGGCGCACAAAATGGGCCAGGACCCGAAGTTGATCGAGCCGCTGGTGCCGGTCGACCTGGTGGTCGACCACTCGGTGCAGGTCGACCACTACGGATCCAAGAACGCGCTCGACCTCAACATGCGCCTGGAGTTCAAGCGCAACCAGGAGCGCTACCAGTTCATGAAATGGGGCATGCAGGCCTTCAATACGTTCAAAGTCGTGCCGCCGGGAATCGGCATCGTGCACCAGGTCAACCTCGAGTACCTCGCGCGCGGCGTGCACAGATCCAGCGACGGCGTGTACTATCCCGATACGCTCGTCGGCACCGACAGCCACACCACCATGATCAACGGCATCGGCGTGGTCGGCTGGGGCGTCGGCGGCATCGAGGCCGAGGCCGGCATGCTCGGCCAGCCGGTGTACTTCCTGACGCCCGACGTGGTCGGCGTACACCTCAAAGGCAAGCTGCACCCGGCCTGCACCGCGACCGACCTCGTGCTCACCGTGACCGAAATGCTGCGCAAAGCCAAGGTGGTGGGCAAGTTCGTCGAGTTCTTCGGCGCTGGCGCCACGTCGCTTACCGTCCCTGATCGTGCGACGCTCGCTAACATGGCGCCGGAGTACGGCGCGACGATGGGCTTTTTCCCGGTGGACGACAAGACGCTCGAGTACTTTCGCGGCACCGGCCGCACCGACGCCGAGATCGAAGCGCTGGAAGCCTATTTCAAGGTGCAGGGCCTGTACGGCATGCCGGCTGACGGCAGCATCGACTACAGCCAGACGCTCGAGCTCGACCTGGCGTCGGTCACGCCCTCGCTCGCGGGGCCGAAGCGGCCGCAGGACCGCATTGGGCTGGAGCGCGTGAAAAGCACTTTCACCAGCCTTTATTCCAAGCCGGTAGCCGAGAATGGCTTCGCCAAGAAGCCCGAGGATCTCGGCAAGCGCTTCAAGACCTTCGACGGCATCGATATCGGCTCGGGCGACGTGCTGATCGCGGCAATCACCTCCTGCACCAACACCTCAAACCCCGGCGTGCTGCTCGCCGCGGGACTGCTCGCCAGGAAGGCAGTCGGGCTCGGGCTCAAGGTCAAGCCGCACATCAAGACCTCGCTTGCGCCGGGATCGCGCGTGGTGACCGAATACCTGACCGAGTCCGGCCTGCTGCCCTACCTCGAGAAGCTCGGCTTCTACCTCGCAGGCTATGGCTGCACCACCTGCATCGGCAATACGGGACCGCTGGCGCAGCCGATCGAGGAGGCGGTGGTCAAGAACGACCTGGTGTGCGCCGCGGTCCTTTCGGGTAACCGCAACTTCGAGGCGCGCATCCACCCCAACATTCGCGCCAATTTCCTCGCCAGCCCGCCGCTGGTGGTGGCCTACGCGATCGCCGGCAGCATGCTGAAGGACTTCCGCACCGAGCCGCTCGGCAAATCGAAGGACGGCCAGGACGTCTATATCGGCCACATCTGGCCGTCGCACGACGAAGTGGCGGCGCTGATGAAGCTCGCCATGGACGCCAAGACCTTCCGCCGCCTGTACTCGGGCCTAAGCGACGCCACGCCGTTGTGGAAGAAGATCTCCGCCCCGTCCGGACGGGTTTACCCCTGGCCCGAGTCGACCTACATCGCGCAGCCGCCGTTCTTCGAGAATTTCCAGATCCGGCCGGGCAAGGTCGCCCGGATCGCCGGCGCACACGTCCTGGGGATCTTCGGCGACTCGCTCACCACCGACCACATCTCGCCGGCTGGCTCGATCAAGCCCACTTCGCCCGCGGGCATCTACCTGCAGGAGCACGATGTATCGGTGGCGGACTTCAACAGCTATGGCGCGCGCCGCGGCAACCACGAGGTCATGATGCGCGGCACCTTCGCCAACGTGCGCATCAAGAATCTGATGCTGCCCGGCACCGAGGGCGGCTTGAGCCTGTACAAGGGCGAGAGGATGCCGATCTACGACGCCGCGATGCGCTACCTCGCCGAGGGCACGCCGACGGTCGTGTTCGGCGGCGAAGAATACGGCACCGGCTCGTCACGCGACTGGGCCGCCAAAGGCACCCAGCTGCTGGGCGTCAAGGCGGTGATCGCGCGCAGCTTCGAGCGCATTCACCGCTCCAACCTGGTCGGCATGGGCGTGCTTCCGCTCCAGTTCATCGGATCGGACTCGGCGCAGTCGCTTGGCCTGCAAGGCGACGAGACGGTCGACGTGCTCGGCATGGACGATATCCGGCCGCAGCAGGAGATGATGCTGTTCATCAAGCGCAAGGATGGCACCAGCCGGCAAGTCAAAGTCAAGTCGCGCATCGACACTGCGATCGAGAGCGACTACTACAAGCACGGCGGCATCCTGCCCTACGTGCTGCGCGATTTGATGCGCACCGGCGGCTCCGCAACCGCCGTCGCCGCCTGACCCGGCGCGGGCCCGCTCTGTGCCACCGCGCGGCAGTCGTCTCGCCTGCTCGTTGCGCAGCCAGGACGGCTGCCATGGCTCGTTCGACGTCCATCCCGGCGAACAGCCGGGGTCGATCTCGCAAGTCGGCCCGGTCAAATGGGACAAGCAGCCGCAGAAGCCGGTACTGGAGGGTCACTTCACCGTGATCGGCGACCTCGGTATGACCGGCCAGGTGATCATGATCAACCAATATCAATGGCAGGCGCTTAATGCGGCCAAGCTCGAGACCTTCTTCTACGGCGCGATCCTGTGGGGCAGAAGTCCGTTCAAGGTCATCGAGGACGCGCAAACGATGCTGAAGCGCAAATAGGCTTCCGCCGCGCCGGCGTGATCGCTCAGAACTTGGTCCAGGGAATCAGCATCGGCACTCGCTGACGGTAGTTTCGGTAGACGTCTCCAAGCAGGTCCACGAGATCCCTTTCCTCCAGCTGCAGCGCGATGACGATGTAAGCCGTCGTCGCGAAGGCAAACACCAGGTGCCCCAGCGTCATGCTCGGCGCCGCCCAGAATGCGATGATGAATCCGAGCATGATCGGATGACGCACGATGCGATAGAAGCCTCGCGCCATGAAGTGCGGATGCGTATACGCTCGACCGCGAAAGTTCAGCATGACCTGGCGCAATCCGAAAAGGTCGAAGTGGTTGATCATGTAAGTCGACAGCAGGGCCACGAGCCAGCCAAGCCAAGTTAGCTGTTTCCTCCGCGCCGCAGGCGCTCGAGGTTGCGGCGCTCCCTCTTGGTCGGCCTTCCATGAAGCTCGCGTGCCGGCTCGACCATCAGGCTGCGCTCGGCGCGCCGTGCTTCACGTTGCCGGCGGCTGTCCTCGCTTTCCTCGTACAGCGTGCGCGCCTGCGTGGCCGGGCCACGCCGCTCCGATAGCGCGCGCAGCGTGACCTCCCATTCCGTATCGCCGACCCGGATCCCGAGGCGATCGCCAGGGTTTACCTCCTTCGCTGGCTTGATGCGCTCGCCCGCGAGCCGCACCCTTCCCGCCTCGATCGCCTGCTGCGCGAGCGAGCGCGTCTTGAAGAAGCGCGCCGCCCAGAGCCATTTGTCGAGCCGCATCAGGCCTTGGCCAATGCCTCCGCGGGACACGAAACGCCGGTGCCGCTCAGGCCGCAATAGCCGTTCGGATTCTTCCCCAGGTACTGCTGGTGATAGTCCTCGGCGTAGTAGAACAGGGGCGCCTCACCGATCTCGGTCGTGATCTTGCCGTAGTTCTTCTTGAGGAGTTCCGTCTCGAAGACCTTCTTTGAATCGAGCGCCGCTTTGATTTGCTCCTCCCCGTAGGCATAGATCGCCGAGCGGTACTGGGTGCCGGCGTCGTTGCCCTGGCGCATGCCCTGAGTCGGGTCGTGCCCTTCCCAGAACACTTTCAGCAGCGCGTCGTAGGAAATGACGCCCGGATCGAACACCACCAGCACCGCCTCGGTGTGATTGGTGCAGCCGCTGCAGACATCCTCGTAGGTCGGGTTAGGGGTCTCGCCGCCGGCGTAGCCGACCGCGGTCGAGTACACGCCCGGCGTCTGCCAGAACAGGCGCTCCGCGCCCCAGAAGCAGCCCAGGCCGAACAGCGCCTGCTGCATGCCGGCCGGATACGGAGGTTTGAGTGCATGGCCGTTGACGAAGTGGCGCTCCGGCACCGGCATCTGCGCCGCGCGTCCCGGCAGCGTGCGCTCCGCCGGCAGCAGCGCCTTCAGTTTCTGCATGAACGAGAACATCCCGGTCCTCCGGAAAATACGGGGTCAAAGTCCAATTAAGTTGCCCGTCTGGAGCACTTATTGTACGTTCGACTGCTTCTGCGGGATGCAAGTTTCCAAAATGAAAATCTGCGTTTACGGTGCGGGCGCGGTCGGCGGCCTGATCGCCGGCTGGCTGGCGCGCGCCGGGCAGGAAGTGTCGGTGGTCGCGCGCGGCGCCAACCTGGACGCGATACGGCGCGACGGACTGCGGCTGCGGTCCGGGGACGGCACGCTGCAGGCCGCGCGCGTGCGCGCGGAGCAGGACCCGGCGAATCTCGGCGTGCAGGATTGCGTCATCGTGGCGGTCAAGGGCCACGCCTTGCCCGAGGTGGCGGCCGGCATCGGCCCGCTGTTCGGCTCCGGCACGAGCGTCGTCACTGCGATGAACGGCGTGCCGTGGTGGTTCTTCGACCGCCTCGCTTTCGGCGGCGGCAAGATCAGGCTTTCGAGCCTCGACCCCGGCGGCGCGCTCGCGCGCGCGATTCCGACCTCGCGCATCGTCGGTTGCGTGGTCCATTTTGCCGCTTCGACGCCCGAGCCGGGCTTGGTCAGCCACGCGATGGGCCGCCGGCTGATTCTGGGCGAACCGGGCGGCGCCAACGGCGAGCGCACGCGCGCCGTCGCCGACGCCTGCGAGGCCGCCGGCTTCGAGGTGCAGCGCAGCTTCACGATCGAGAAGGATTTCTGGGTCAAGCTGCTCGGCAACGTGAGCTTCAACCCGGTCTCCGCGCTTACCCTTTCGACTTCGGACCGCCTGATCGCGGATCCGCTCGTGAAGGGCTATATGGTCTCGGTCATGCGCGAGGTGCTCGAGATCGGGCGCGCAGTAGGCATCGACGCCGCGATCGATCCCGAAGCCCGCATCGACATGGCGCGTGCCCTGGGGCCGTTCAAGACCTCGATGCTGCAGGACGTGGAAGCCGGCAAGCCGCTCGAGATCGACGGCCTGCTCGCCGGCACGCTCGAGATCGCGCGCGAAGCGGGCGTCGCCGCGCCCTACACCGAGAGCCTGCTGGGTCTGATCCGCGTGCGCGCCGGCACGAGCGGGCAGTACCGGCGCTAGCGGCTGCGCAGCTTCGGATCGAGAGTGTCGCGCACCGAGTCTCCCAGCAGATTGAAGGCGAACACGGCGAACGTGATCGCAAGCCCGGGGAAGACCGCGATCCACGGCGCGCTTTCCGCGTACTCCTCTGCTCCGCCCTGCAGCATCAGGCCCCAGGCCGGGGTCGGCTCCTGCACCCCGAGCCCGAGATAGGAGAGCGATGCCTCAAGCAGGATCGCCTGGCCGAGGAAGGTGGTGAGCATGATCAGGAACGGCGCCATGCAGTTTGGCGCCATATGGCGCAGGATGATCCGCATGTGGCTGAAGCCGAGCGCGCGTGCGGCATCGACGTAGGGAATCTCCCGAATCGCGAGCGCATTCGAGCGCACCACCCGCGCGCAGCGCGGGATGAGCGGGATGGTGATTGCGATGATCACGTTCTGCGCGCCGGTGCCGAAGATCGACACCACTGCAAGCGCCATGATGATCAGCGGGAAGGCGAGAAACACGTCCATGACGCGCTGGAACAGCAGGTCGAACCATCCGCCGAAGTAGGCGCTGGTGACCCCGAGGATCAGCCCGGCCATGGAGCCGATGAAGGCGCAGGAAAAGCCGATGAACAGCGCCGTGCGCGCGCCCCAGATGATGCGCGACAGGATGTCGCGCCCGAACTGGTCGGTGCCGAGCCAGAACTTCGCGCTCGGAGCCATGTGCATGAACTCGTAGTGATTCGCGATCGGGTCGTAGGGCGCGATCTGGCGCGCGAACACCGCCATCAGGATCATCACGATCACCAGCAGCGCGCTCACCGTACCGAGCGGCTGCTGCCGGACCAGAGTCAGCGCCGCCTTGCCCAAAGTCGGCCGGGCCGCGGCAAGCTGCGAATCGATGTCGGCGCTGGTGACGGCCATTGCGGGCGCTTTAGCGGTAGCGGATGCGCGGGTCGAGCCAGGCGTACAGCACGTCGACCAGCAAGTTGACGAACAGGAAGATCATGACCACCAGCATCACCAGCGCCTGGGTCATGGTGTAGTCGTTGTTGGTGACCGACTCGACGAACAGCTTACCCAGCCCGTTCAGGTTGAACACCTGCTCGGTCACCACCAGTCCGCCGATCAGGAACGCGAACTCGATCCCGATTACCGTGATCACCGGCAGCATCGCGTTCTTGAGCGCGTGGCGCCGTATGATCAGCTTCTCCCACAGTCCCTTGGCGCGCGCGGTGCGCACGTAGTCCTCGCGCAGCACTTCGAGCAAGGCGGAGCGCGTCATGCGGGTGGCCACCGCCGAGTAGCGGTAGCCGGTGGCGATCGCCGGCCAGATCACCATCGACAGGTTGTGCACCGGATCCACCCAGATGGGGGTGTAGGTGATCGGCGGCATCCACGGCGTGCCGAAGAAGTGCTGCGAGCCGATCAGCAGGCCGAGGATGATCAGGATCCCGAGCCAGAACGACGGCATGGCGGTGCCCGCGATGCTGATCGCGCGCACCACGTAGTCGATCCAGGTGTTCTGCTTCACCGCCGAAATCGTCCCCAGCGGCACCGAAACGAGGATCGCGACGATCGTGGCCAGGATCGCAATTTCCATCGACAGCTGAAACCGGCGCGAGATCTCGGACACGATCGGCTGACCGGTCCACATCGAAGTGCCGAAATCGAAGCGCGCCAGGCCCCAGACAAAGCTGCCGAACTGCACCACCATCGGTCGGTCGATCCCCATCTCGTGGCGGCAGTCGTCCAGCGCCGCCTGATCGAAGTAACCTCCCGATCCTGCCAGGCGCAGCTCGCAGGTATCCCCGGGAATCAGCCGCAGGAGCACGAACACCAGCAGCGCCGCGCCGAGCAGCGTCGGGATCACCAGCAGCAGGCGCTTGAGAATATATCGGTACATGCTCAGTGCCCCAAAACTGACGCCGCCCGCGGCAGGAGCCGCGGGCGGCGCGCAGCGGCTATCGAGCCTTACTGGTCAAGCCAGACGTTGTCGAGCGACTGGTTGAGGTAATGGCTCGGGCTGACCAGCCAGCCCTTCACGTACGAGCGGTACGGGATGATGCGGTACCACCACAGCGTGATGAACGCGTTGGCGTGCGTATCGAGCGTGAGCTTTTCCATTTCGCGCATCAGCTTGCGCTGCTCCACCGGGTCGGGCGAGCGGTTCATCTTGTCGTACAACGCGTCGACCTCGCGGTCCTTGTAGTTGCCGTAGTTCGCTCCCGAGCGGTCATCCGAGATGAACTGGGACACGTCCACCAGGGGATTGACCACCGACTGGCAGTTGAAGTCGATCGAAACGTCGAACTCCTTCTTCTTGCGCAGCATGTCGAAGAACGGCCCGGTCGGAAATACGTGCTGCTCGAACTTGAGCCCGACCTGCCGCCACTGATCGATCAGCCAGGTGCCGACGATCTTGTACGGTTGGTCGACCGCGCGGTTGTTGAAGTAGTAGGTCTTCGACAGGTCGACGCCGGCTTCTTTCAGCAGCTGGCGCGCCTCCGCGCGCGACTTGTCGAGGTCGGGGTAGTAGCCGGCGATCTGCTCGAGCTCCGACTTCGTGGCCGCCAGCGGGGATCCCGGAAAGACGATGCCGCCGACCGTCTTTACGATCGCGATCCGCGAAAGGTATTTCGAACCGCCCCAGCGGTCCACCGCGAGCGTCAGCGCCCGCCGCGCACGCACGTCGTCCCAGGGCTTGCGCGCGTGGTTCACGGTCAGCAGCAGCACGCAGTTCCAATCGCTCTCCTGAACCGTGATCTTGTTGCCGAGCGCGGCGACCAGGTCGTCGCGCGCCGCCGGCGGGAAGCCGCGGAACTCGATCGCGGCGCGATCGCCCCGGATCGCCTGCACCCTGAGGGCCTCCTTCTTGGCGAAGATCGCCTCGAAGCCATCCAGGTAGGGCCTACCCTTGACGTAGTAATTCGGGTCGCGCACGCCGCTGATGAACGCGCCGGCCTCCCGTTTCTTGAAGATGAACGCCCCGCTGCCGTCGATGTTCCGCTCGTACCAGTGCATGTCCTTGTCGAGCTTGCTCTTCTGGTAGATCCAGTTGAACGGCACCGCGAGCGCCGGGATGAAGGCACCGGACGGATACTTGAGCTTGAACACCACCGTGTGATCGTCGGGCGCGGTGACGCTGTCGACCATTACGTAGAACGCCTTGCGCGCGCTCGCGACCCCCTCCGGCGGGAAGATGATCTTCTGGTAGGTTGCGAGAACGTCCTGCGCGGTCATCTTCTCGCCGCTGTGGAACTTGACGTCGTCGCGGATCTTGAAGGTGTAGGTCTTGCCGCCGTCGGTCGGCTCCGGCACCTTGCCCACGCACACGTCGCACACGAAATCCGTCGTGGACGAGGGGTTGTCCGGATTGACCTTGATCAGTACGCTGTAGAACGGCCTGACCGGGTGGATCAGGGCAAAGGTGGTCTCCTTGTGGCCGTCGTAGCTCGGCGGCTCGTCCGGCACCACGAACTTCAGGATCCCACCGTGCTTGGGCGTCTCTGCCGCGGCTTGGCCCGCCGCGCCGATGCCGATGACGACGCCGGCGACGAGCGCCCACAGCGCCTTGACTCGAATGCCTTTCATTGGCCTTCCTCCTCTGTTGTCGTCCGATGTTCTTCTTTTTTTGTTCTCCGCAGTCTAACCCAGCTTTTCCCGGGCCTCCAAGCGCCAAATGGGCTGCGGCGCTATACCCGTGGGCAGGCGACCCAGTGCCCGGGTCGCAGCTCGCGCGCCTGCGGCACCTCCCGCTTGCAGCTGTCCACCGCGATCGGGCAGCGCGGATGGAACACGCAGCCGCTGGGGGGATGCATCGGGCTGGGCACTTCGCCCTGCATGATGCGGTGCGCGCGGTCCTTCTCGATCGTCGGGTCAGGGATCGGCACGGCCTCGAGCAGCGCTTTGGTGTAGGGATGCTTGGGGTGCTCGAACAGCTCGTCGGAATCGGCCAGCTCGACCAGCTTGCCGAGATACATTACCGCGACGCGGTGGCAAAGGTGGCGCACCACGCTCAGGTCGTGGGCGATGAACAGGTAGGCCAGGTTGAACTTCTCGCGCAGGTCCTCGAGCAGGTTGATCACCTGGGCCTGGATCGAGACGTCAAGCGCCGAGACCGCCTCGTCGCAAACGATGAACTGCGGATTGAGCGCAAGCGCGCGCGCGATACCGACCCGCTGACGCTGCCCGCCGCTCATCTCGTGCGGATAGCGGTC
Source organism: Burkholderiales bacterium (assembly GCA_050741415.1). Lineage (GTDB taxonomy): Bacteria > Pseudomonadota > Gammaproteobacteria > Burkholderiales > SG8-39 > DAHVFK01. The sequence goes on from JBOIFB010000001.1 coordinate 48,768, forward strand.
CATGAACCCGGGATTCAGCCCGCACACCGAGAGCAGCTCGGCGACCCGCTCCCGGCGCTGCTTGCGCTCGGGCAGGATGCGGTGCACCTTGATCGGCTCGCCGATGATCGAGCCGACTTTCATGCGCGGATTGAGCGAGCTGTAAGGGTCCTGAAAGATGACCTGCATGCGCTCGCGCGCGGCGCTGAGCGCCTTGCGGTCGAGCTTCGCCAGATTCTCGCCTTCGAAGAAGATCTCTCCCGCAGTCGGCTTCTCCAGTTGCAGGATGCAGCGCCCGGTGGTCGTCTTGCCGCAGCCGGACTCGCCCACCAGCCCGAGCGTCTCGCCGCGCTGCAGGCTGAAGCTGACGTTGTCCACCGCCTTGACCGTCGCCACCACCTTGCGAACCATCACCCCTTCGGTGACCGGGAAGTGCATCCTGAGATTCTTCACTTCGAGCAGCGGCGCCGCGCTCACGAGGCCACCTGCAGCAGTTGCGCAAGACGGTTTTTTTCGAAGCAGGCCGAGACGTGACCGGAGCCCACCGCCTCGAGCGCGGGATCCTCGCGCGCGCAGCGCTCGGTTGCGAAGCCGCAGCGCGGCCGGTAGGCGCAGCCGGCGATCTCGCGCGTGAGATCGGGCGGCTGCCCCTGGATCGGGATCAGCTTCTCGCCGCGCGGCCGGTCCATGCGAGGTACGCTGCGCAGCAGCCCCAGCGTGTAAGGATGCATCGGCCGGTGGTAGATGTCGGCTGCGCTGCCGCTCTCGACGATGCGGCCGGCGTACATCACGTTCACCCGGTCGGCGTAGCGCGCAACCACCCCGAGGTTGTGGGTGATGACGACCAGCGCCACGCCGAAGCGCTTGGTCAGGTCTTTCATCAGCTCCAGGATCTGGGCCTGGATCGTGACGTCGAGTGCCGTGGTCGGTTCGTCGGCGATGATCAGCTTGGGCTTGCACGACATCGCGAGCGCGATCATCACGCGCTGGCGCATGCCGCCGCTCAGGTGATGCGGGTACTGGTCCAGACGCCGCTCGGGCTCCGAGATCCCGACGAAGCCGAGCAGCTCCACCGCACGCGCCCGGGCCTGCTCGGGCGTCAGCTTGAGGTGAAACTCCATCGTCTCGCACAGCTGCAGCCCGATCGTCAGCACCGGGTTGAGCGAGGTCATCGGCTCCTGGAACACCATCGCGATCTGGCCGCCGCGCACCGAATGCAGCCGCTCGTCGCTCATCGCCAGCAGGTCCTCGCCGCGAAAGCGGATGCTGCCGCCGACCACGCGTCCGGGCGGATTCGGGATCAGGCGCAGCACCGACAGCGCGCCGACCGATTTGCCGCAGCCCGACTCGCCCACGATGCCGACGGTCTCGCCTTCGTCCACCGCGTAGGAAATGCCGTCGACCGCGCGCACCGTTCCGGCCGAGGTCTCGAACTGCGTGCGCAGGTTCTGTACTTCCAGCAGAGTCGCCATTCAATCGTCCCAGGCCTTTTCGGGCAGCGGCAGCCCGGCCAGGTCCGCGCCCGTCAGCCTGCCGTCGGGCTCGATGCCGAGCTCGTCCAGCAGCAGCATCAGCTGGCGCGCGTGCTGCGCGGGGTGCCAGGCGCTGCGCTCGAGCACCTCGTGCACGCGGTGGCGCCCGAAATAGGTATCCATCATCTGCCCGCAGCTCTTGTCCGGATAGCCCTGCCACCACTGGCGTACCGAGGCGCGCACGCCCGTACCGTAGCGCACCAGATCCTGCGTGCCGCGCAGCTCGCCGCCGGGCGGCTGCATGATCAGCTCGTAGGTCAGCTCGCGCTGCTCGCGCATCGCCTCGACGAAGGCCTCGGGGATGCGGAACACATGGTGCGCGAGCAGGCGGATCGGCCGGTTGCGGTTGCGAAAGGGCTGCTCGAGCTTCGCGGCTGGAATCTGCGGCACGAAGCGCAGCGCCGCAGCGAGCACCAGGTCGAGCTTGTCGACGAGCTGCTGCGGGTTGAGCTTGTCGTGCAGCTTGATATCGAGCGCGAGAAAGCGCACCACGTCCGAGAGCGACTGCGCGAACACGAATGCTTCGCCGCGCGCCACGATCGGTACGCTGCGCGCGCCGAGCGCTCGCAGCGCCTCCATGCCGGCCTGGTTGCCGTGCACGTTGATCGACTCGTAGTCGACCCCGTGCCGGGTAAGAAACTCCTTGGTTCTCAGGCAGCTCGTGCACCCCGGCTGCCAGAACACCCTGACGCGCTCGCTAGTCTCCATGATCCACCCTCCTCGATCCGAATTATGATCCTCGATATGGCCGCCGTGAACCACCGTCTGTGCGCAGCCCCGATGATGGACTGGACCGACCGGCACTGCCGCTACTTCCTGCGCCAGTGCGCGCCGCACGCGCGCCTGTACACCGAGATGATCACCACCGGCGCGCTGCTGCACGGCGACGCCGCGCGCCACCTCGCCTTCGATCCGGCCGAGCGCCCGCTCGCGGCCCAGCTCGGCGGCAGCGAGCCCGAGGAGCTCGCGGCCTGCGCACGCCTGGTCCAGGCGCACGGCTACGACGAGGTCAACCTCAACATCGGCTGCCCGAGCGAGCGCGTGCAGCGCGGCGCCTTCGGTGCCTGCCTGATGGCCGAGCCGCAGCTGGTAGCGGACTGCGTGCGCGCAATGCGCGAAGCGGTGCCGATTCCGGTCACGGTGAAACACCGGATCGGGATCGACCACAACCAGGATTATTCCTTTCTGCAGCGATTCGTGGCCGCGGTCCAAAGTGCGGGCTGCACCACGTTCATCGTTCATGCGCGCAATGCCGTGCTCAAAGGCCTCTCGCCGAAGGAGAACCGCGAGATCCCGCCGTTGCGCTACGAGGTGGTGCACCGGCTCAAGCGCGACTTTCCCGCCCTCGCCTTCGTCGTCAACGGCGGCCTTGCGGACTGGGCCGCGATCGAGGACCAGCTCGCCATGGTCGACGGCGTGATGCTGGGGCGCGCCGCCTACCACCAGCCCTGGCTGCTGGCCCAAGCCGACGCGCGCCTCTACGCCGATGGGGCGCTGCCCAGGACGCGCACCGAGGTCGCGCAGGCGATGGCAGCCTATGCCGCGCGCCAGCTCGCCGCCGGCGTCGCCCTGCGCCAGATCACGCGCCACATGCTCGGGCTGTACCATCACGCGCCGCGCGCGCGCCTGTGGCGGCGCATGCTGTCGGATTCGGCGCGCCTGGCGCGCAACGATCCGGCGCTGCTCGGCGAGGCGCTCGAGGCGGTCGAGCTCGGGCTGGAGCAGGCGGCCTGAGGGCGCGTATCATGGCGGCTTCCAAGGAGCCCCGGATGACAGCCAAGCTGGAAAGCGTCAAATCGCGCTCCGTGCGCGAGCGCGTGAGCGGCGAGGAATGGCAGGTGCGCGTGGACCTCGCCGCGGCCTACCAGATCGCGGCGCAGCTGCGCTGGACCGACCTGATCTACACCCATTTCTCGGCCCGCATTCCCGGCAGCGAGCACCTGCTGATCAACGCCTACGGCCTGATGTTCGACGAGATCACCGCCTCGAACCTGGTCAAAATCGACATCGATGGCAGGATCCTCGACGACCCGCTCGAGTACGGCATCAACCAGGCCGGCTACGTCATTCACAGCTGCGTGCACAAGGCACGGCCCGAGATCGCCTGCGTGATCCACACCCACACCCGCGCCGGCGTGGCGGTCTCGGCCATGAAGTGCGGCCTGCTGCCGATCAGCCAGCACGCGATGCGGGTG
>JBOIFB010000002.1:0-51224 GCA_050741415.1 Burkholderiales bacterium
CCTTGTGCTTGTCGGCGCGAGAGAGAATAAACTCGAGGCTTCTTTGCTCGTTGCGGTCGAGCCGCGCCAAGTCCGCGATGAACAGGATGCCGCCCGCCGCGCGGGTAAGCAGCTCGCTGGTAGGCTCCGCCAGTAGGGGTCCGCCGACAATGAATGGTGCTCCCGGCGCGGCAAGCAGTCGCGCAAATAGCTCAGCGCGCATGCCGCGCTCCCCGCGCAACATCAGCGACGCTGCTGTTTGAGCGACCTGACTAAGCCGCTTCTTCGCTTCGGCAAGCGTCGCCGAACGACCAAGCGCTGCCAGCGAGATATTCCGCGGCGCGGTGGCTTCCTGATTGCGCAGTGCGCGCTTTACCGTAGCGAGGAGTCGCTGCAGCGCGATTGGCTTCTCCAGAAAATCGAGCGCGCCAATGCGCGTCGCCTCTACTGCGGTTTCAATCGTCCCATGCCCGGACATCATGACTACCGGCATCGTCAGTTGTCCGGTCGCCGCCCATTCCTTTAGCAGTGTGATGCCGTCCGTATCCGGCATCCAGATATCGAGCAGCACCAAATCGGGCCGCTGGCGCTTGCGCAATCCGCGTGCCGCCCCGGCACTTTCTGCGAGCAGAACCTGGTGGCCTTCGTCCGCGAGAATCTCTGACAGGAGTTCGCGAATCCCGACCTCGTCGTCGACAATCAGGATTTGCGCCATGGTATTTTCATGACTTGATTTCGTGCCTGGGTCAGGCCGCCTTGCTTGCAGTTTCCTGCTCGTCCATCACTGGCAGTAATACGCTAACGCATGCCCCTCGCTGCGAACGATTCTCGATCGCGATGCTGCCGTGGTGCTCGTCGACGATCTTTTTCACAACGGCCAGGCCGAGCCCCGTACCGCGTGGTTTGGTCGTAACGTAGGGTTCGAATATGCGGGTCATCATCTCTTCCGGAAATCCGGGCCCGTTGTCGATCACTGAGATTTTCACTAGATCACCTTGCATCTCCGTGCGAACCTCTATTACCGGCTTGTTCACCTTCGCGCCCTGCTCGAGCGCGTCTTGTGCGTTCTGAATCAGGTTGTGCAACACCTGTCGGATTTGCGCCGAATCGGCACGCACCGACCGCAGCACCGGGGACAGCTGCTTTGCGATCGGCACGCTCGAATTCTCGTAAAGGGCCAGCACCTCCCTGACCAGTGCATTCAGATCTAGGCCGGCGAGGGATGGGGCGGGCAGTCTCGCATAGTCTCGGAACGCATCAACCATTGCCTTGAGCGCGGCCACCTGATTGACGATGGTATGAGTGGCCCGCCTGAGCGTGTCGGCTTCCTGCGCAGGAAGGCGGCCGGCTAATTTCATTTCCAGACGCTCGGCCGAAAGCTGGATCGGAGTAAGGGGGTTCTTGATCTCGTGCGCAAGCCGCCGTCCGACTTCCGCCCAAGCCGTGGCGCGCTGCGCCTGGATTAGTTGCGTAATGTCGTCGAATACCAAAACGTACCCGCCCTCGGTCGAAGCGGGAAGCGCACTACCGCGCAGCAAAAGCGTCTTCCCGGTGCCCTTGAGCGCGAGCTCGAGCTGCCAAATGCGCTGACCATGGACCAGAAACGCTTCGCGCACCGGACCCGCAAAGGGGTCCAAATTTGCGTGCCAGACATCCAGCGCTCTGCCCGACATCGCGCGCAGCTCGTCGCCCAGAATGGCTGCCGCACCACGATTTGAAATCGAAAGGCGCAGGTCGCGGTCGAATACCAACACGCCCGCTGAGAGATTGGCCAGGATGTTCTCGAGATGAGCCTTCGCGGTCTCGAGCGCGATCTGATTCGTTTCTACCACGTGGCGCGCCTCATCGAGTTGCCGGGTCATTGAATTGAATGACTCCGTGAGAACGCCAAGCTCGTCACGACTAGTAACCGGCGCCCTGCGCGAGAAATCACCTCTCGACACGGCCTGCGTCGCCTGCGCCAAGTTCGCGAGCGGTTCGGACAGCCTGTTGGACAGAATCACTGCCAAAGCGATGGCAAAGAACAGTCCCATCAACAGGGCTAGCGTAAGCGTGACGATATATATGCGTTTGAGCCCCTGCCGCGACAGAGCCAGCTCGCGGTAATCACGATAGGCCGTTTCGACCGCCTCCGCGCTGCGCGTGAAGGACTCCGGAAGGGTCTGTCGCAACTGGAGATACCGAGCTTCGTCGGTCAACGCGAGCGCGCTGATCGGCACTACTACGCGCAGCGCGAGGGGTTTGCCTGGGGGTGAGTCGATTGCGGTGTAGCCGCGGTTTACGCGCGCCTGGCGCAGAGCCTGAGCGCTTGGAACTTCAGGGTAAAGCTTGGTAACGTCTTCGCTCGCCGTTGCCACAATTCGACCGTTACCGGAAACAATTACTGCCTCCTGAACACCTGCCTGCTCGCGCAGCCTGTTGAGAAGCACGACTTGATCGGTCTGCTGACGGTCAGCAAGCTCCAAGGCCATGGCGCGCCCCTTGACGTTCATCTCACTGAGCATCTGGTCAATTGCGCCCTGCGCGAGGGTGATCCCCCCTTCCAGCGCGGCATCCACCTTGACGTCGAACCAGGATTCGATGCTCTTGCTAAGAAACTGCACCGACACCGTGTACACCAGTAGTCCCGGGGCCACCGCCATCATCGCGAATAGCACCAGAAAACGTAGCGTCAATCGCGATCCAAAAACGCGACGGCGGTACTTGCGCGCCAGGGCGACGAGTTGGTAGGTGACCAGCACCGCCAAGAGACCCGCGAGCGCCGCGTTCAATGCCAGCAATATCGGGTAGTGCTGCTCGAACAGTGATGTGTTCGCGCTCGCGGTGGCGAGCAGGAACATAAGGACACCGGCCAGCGCAGCCCCAATAATCAATAGCGCTCTCATCGCACCGGGGCCTCTGTCGGTTGGCGGGTTTCGACCGGCGCCGGTGGCTGCTGCGGGGGACGGAAGGAGAATCGCTTCCACGACGACTCGAGATTCCATTCTCGATTGGTAAGCGCACTGAGCTGGAATGGTTTCGGCAGTAGCGTAGTATCCAATCGCATGCGCACCGCAGCCTCGTAAGTCGCTTGTGCAAGCGAGACAGTGCGGTCAACCACGAGCCAGTTGCGCAGTCGCCTGAGTACGTCGAGTGCCTCCTCCAGCGTGCTAAAACTCTGCTGCAGCAATCCGGTCGAGAGTCGGTACTGCCGCGACAGGGCGTGGTACGACAAGCGCACTTGCATTCGCTTTGCGACAGCCTTTTCGTCGAACCAGTACCACCGCGAGCGAGTTAACTCGAAATCGAGATCAAAATACAGCGGCACGCCGTTTTCAACGGCCTCTGCAAGCCTAGGGGTGATTTGGAAACTGAACTCCGCATTAAGCACCAGTCCCTCGTCAGTCGCGCGCAAGTTCGCTTCACGAACGACGATCTCGTCCGCATGCGCGCGACCGAATGTGGCGAGCATGAGCACCAGCGGAAGAAGCTTGAGCAGGAGAGCGATGCGGCGCATCGCGTTTTCAGTTTCGCTTCGCTAGCAAGGCAAAATAGAATCCGTCGTGCTCTGGCCCGGGCAACAACGTGGAGGATGCGCCATGCGGCAGCGGTAGGCGAAGCGCATCCGGCGTATGTGCCGCGAAGCATTCGACGACAGCGTTGTTTTCCTCTGAGAACACCGAGCAAGTGACATACAGCAATTTACCACCCGTGGCGAGCGCCGGCCAAAGCGCGTCCAGAATCTCGCCTTGACGCGCAGCGAACAAACCCAGATCTTGCGCTCGACGCAACCACTTGATGTCTGGATGGCGCCGCACCACGCCAGAGGCAGAGCATGGCACGTCGGCGAGGATGCGGTCGAACGGGCCGTGGTCCCGCCACCTTCCGAGGTGGGTACAATCGGCAGTCCGCAGCCGAGCCGCGAGGCCCAGCCGTGCAAGATTGCGCTCAATCAGGGTGCAGCGCGTACTGTCCACATCCAATGCCGTTAGGTCAATATCCTCCATCTCGAGCATGTGTCCGCTCTTTCCTCCGGGAGCCGCACAAGCATCCAGCACGCGCTGCCCGGCGGCCAAATCGAGATAAGTGGCTGCCCGTTGCGCCCCCGCGTCCTGCACCGAGACCTCTCCCTCCGCAAAACCCGGCAGACGCGAGACGGGGACCGGCTTGGCCAGCAGCAGCGCACAGCTGGCTACGCGACTAGCGGCAATTCCCTCTGACTCAAGCTTGCGTTGATAGTGCTGCACAGAATCGCGGCGTATATTTACCCTCAGACACATGGGCGGATGAGTATTACCGGCTTCAAGCACTCCTTGCCATGCGTCTGGATGATCAAGCTGCACCGTGCTGATCCACCACGCAGGATGCTGCCAGCGCGCTTCCGGATCCGCGGCGAGCTGAGTTTCTACGGCGGTGCGGTTGCGCAGCAGCCTGCGCAAGACGCCGTTTATGAACCCCTTGGCTGGGTGTTGCCCCAGCAGTGCGCACGCGCGCACTGCCTGGTCGACGACCGTATACTCGGCATATCGGGCGGAATCCAGAGCGTAGAAAGCGCACCAGAGCAGTGCCTCGACGAGAGGTTCCGTTCCTCCGCGTTTGCTGAGAATCCGCGATAGGGCCTGAACGCGGCCGTAGCGGCGCAAAGTCCCGTGTGTAAGGTCGAGCAGCGACGCTCGCGACACATTTCCCTCTTCGGCCGAACGTTCAAGTTCCGTCGAAAGGCTGCGCCCGGTTGCAACTTCCGCGATGATCCGCGCAGCCTGCGCCATCGAGCCGGCAAGCGGCGGCGCGCCTCCGATGACTGCGGCCACCTTGCGCGACGCCATGCGCTATGCCCGTTTGCCAAATTGGCCAAATCGCGTGCCGGGTACGATCGCGTGACCCCGCAGGAAGTCCGCGACCAAGAGGCGTTTTCCACCCGCGAGCTGAAGCTGGGTCACGCTGAGCGCTCCCTCCCCGCACGCAATCACGATGCCGTGCCGATCTGCCGCAAGTGCGCGCCCTGGCTCGCCGGCGCCATCCGCGACACGAGCCTCCCAGATCTTTACGCCCGCACCTGCGAGTGTGCTCGAGGCGCCGGGGGCCGGTCGGAATGCGCGCACTGCGCGCACAAGCTCTCGGGCCGGCCGCGACCAGTCGATGGCCAACTCGGACTTTTCGACTTTGCGCGCGTATGTAACTCCTGTGGTGAGCTGCGGCGTATTGCTCGCACCGACGGTCGCCAGCGTGCCGAGCGCCGCCACGATCATCTCCGCACCCAGAACGGCGAGACGGTCATGAAGCGTTCCCGCGTCGTCATCCTCCGAGATCGGGATCGCCCTCTGCTCGAGCATCGGTCCAGTGTCGAGGCCCGCGTCCATCTTCATGATCGTTACGCCGCTCTCGGGATCACCGGCGAGAATGGCACGCTGGATCGGCGCCGCACCCCTCCAGCGCGGAAGCAGCGAAGCGTGAACGTTTAGGGCCCCCAGCGGCGCACTGTCGAGCGCCGCCTGGGGCAAGATTAGGCCGTATGCCGCGACGACCAGCAATTCCGGGCGCACGTCCAGAATCGGACCGAGGCTTGCTGGGTTGTTTAAGCTGGCTGGCTGGTATACATGAAGCCCATGCCGTAGTGCCAGACGCTTAACGGCGCTCTGCAACGGTCGCATTCCGCGTCCGGCAGGACGATCTGGCTGGGTCAGCACGAGCACCACGTCATGGCCGGCGCTCAGAATCGCAGTGAGGGAACGCTCAGCGAACTCGGGGGTGCCTGCGAACGCCAGACGCATGTGGGGCTCTCACCGACCTCGCGGCTGACACGCATGCGCCGGTGCCGCAGGCACCGCCATCTTGCCTTGCTAAGCGCTCTTCCTGACCTGCTTGGCCAGTCTGGCGCGAATGCGCTGCTGCTTGAGCGGCGATAGATACTCGACGAAGACTTTGCCTTGCAGGTGGTCCATCTCGTGCTGGATGCACACGGCGAGCATACCCTGCGCTTCAAGAGTAAGAGCGTTGCCATTCTGATCGTACGCGCGCACTTTGACGCGCTCGGCGCGCTCGACGAGCTCGTAGATTCCCGGGACCGAGAGGCATCCCTCCTCAATGTCGGAAGTACCTGTCGCCTCTACGATTTCCGGATTGACCAGCACTATCAGCGAATCGCGTCGTTCGGAGGCGTCGATGACGATTACCTGCTTATGCACGTCGACCTGAGTCGCCGCGAGGCCAATCCCGGGAGCCCCATACATGGTATCGGCCATGTCCTGGACCAGCTTCTTCAGCGCCTCGTCGAAGACGGTCACCGGTGAACCTGCTTTCTGGAGCCGAGCATCGGGGTACCGGAGGATGTTCAATAGGGCCATGGAAACCAGGAAATCACTTGCTGTGTGAATTAATTACATGCACAATTTCAGGCAGTATGTAAGCTAAATGCGCTTTTATGCCAATTTTGGGTGAACAATCGGCATTTCAATCCGGCCCGAAGAGCCAAGAAACGATCGGGGGCCCTATGTACGGTCACTTGCGTAAGTCTATCACAATGCTCGCTTTTGTCGCAGGGAGCCTGGCGGCAGCCGGGGCCGGGGCAGAGGCGCCTAAGAACTCGGGCGCGATCAGATCAGATGCCCCGGATCGATATGTCGTCGTCCCCGGGGATACCCTGTGGGGGATCGCGCAACGCTTCACAAATTCGCCCTGGCGTTGGCCGGAATTGTGGAACCTGAACCGGGATGAAATCAAGAATCCCCATCGCATCTATCCCGGCAACGTTATCGTTCTCGACCGACTGCATGGCCGGCTTACGATTTCGAGTACCTCCTCGAGTACCTCCTCAAGTACCTCCTCGAGTACCTCGGGGACCGAGGCACTTCATCCCCGGGTTCGGGTGATTGGCAGCACCGATGAGCCGATTCCGAGTATTCCCGCTTTGGTGATCGAACCATTCCTTTCCCAGCCGCTGGTGATCGAACCCGGCGGGCTGGACAATGCGCCGACTATCGTTGCAACTCAGCAGGACCGAGTGATCCTGGAAGCAGGCAATTCGGCTTACGTGCGCGGCATCGAAAACTCGAAAGAAAAAACGTGGAGCGTCTATAGGGCTGGAAGTGCGCTTGTTGACCCGGACACCGATCGCACGCTCGGATATGAAGCTATCTACCTTGGGACCGCCCAGGTCACCAGAGATGGGAATCCGACGACCGTGCGTCTGGCGAGCGTGAAGCAGGAAGTTGGTGTCGGCGACAAGCTAATACCGGCCGGCCCGCCGCAAGCGATGGACTACGCGCCGCACTCGCCGAGCGTCTTTATCAAGGGTCGCGTAATGTCGATCTACGGTGGCGTGCAGCGGGTAGGTGAAACCGGCACAGGTTCTATCATCACGATCAATCGCGGCAAGTCCGATGGCATCGACGTTGGCACGGTGCTGGCCGTCTACACCCACGGCCGGACGGTAACTGATAGGTCCAGGCCCAAAGGCGCACCCGACTCCCAGATTCAGCTACCCGACGAGCGTAACGGGCTGGTGTTTGTATTTCGCGTGTTCGATCGCGTATCTTATGCGCTGGTCATGCGCATAGAGAGGCCCGTCCAGCAGTTGGATGTGGTGCAAACTCCCTAGTCCAGGGCCTGGTGCGCAGCAGCGTCGAAGGTCGGCGCCACGCACACAGGCACGATTCCGGTTCTTGCGCCGCCAATGACGACGGAATCGGGGCTGGCGGGTTGGCTTCAACTTACCCTTACGCCCGGCCTCCGGCCCGTTGCCATACGCCAGCTGCTAAAACACTACGGCCTGCCCGAGCAGATTCTGGCCCGTGCCCGTTCCGAACTGGTGCCGTTCGCCCCTCGGGCCGCCATCGACGCCCTCGATTCTGCCGAAGTTGCTGCGGCGGTCGCCGCGGCGAGCGAGTGGGTCGCGCACCCAGGCCATGCAGTGGTCACCCTCGCCGACGAGGCTTATCCGAAGCTGCTGCTTGAAATCCCCGATCCACCAGTGCTGCTCTATGCGCATGGCCGCCTCGATCTGCTGGCTCGACCGGCGCTGGCCGTGGTCGGCAGCCGGAATGCAACTGCGCAAGGCGAGCACAACGCCGAAAGCTTCGCGCGTGCGTTCAGCGAAGCGGGCCTGACGATCGTATCGGGTCTCGCCCTCGGCATTGACGCGGCGGCTCATCGGGGCGGATTGGCCGGCCCAGGATCCACAATAGCCGTGCTCGGAACTGGCATTGACGTCATGTACCCTGCACGCAATGGATCGCTCGCGGGCGAGATCACACGGCGGGGCCTGCTGCTATCCGAGTTCGCGCTCGGCACCCCAGCGGTCGGGCACAATTTTCCGCGCCGCAATCGTCTTATCTGCGGACTGGCGCAGGGCTGTCTGGTCGTTGAGGCGGCGCTCGCTTCGGGGTCTCTCATCACCGCGCGCGCTGCTGCCGAGCAGGGACGCGAAGTATTTGCCGTTCCCGGGTCGATTCATTCACCACTATCCAAAGGATGCCACGCGCTGATCAAAGTGGGTGCCAAGCTGGTCGAATCTGCACAAGACGTGCTGACCGAACTCGGCAGCTTCCAACCGCGTGGGCATGTCGAAATCCGCTCAGCGCGTACGCCGCCACCTGAGGAAGATCCACTGCTGACACACATGGGGTTCGACCCCATAGATGTCGATTCGCTCTGCGCGCGTTCAGGATTGTCCGCCGAGCAGGTATCCTCCGAGCTCCTGCGGCTCGAACTTGCCGGACGGGTAGCGGTGCTGCCCGGCGGGCTATATCAACGTCTAACCTGCTGAGGAGAAAAATAATATGTACGAAGTCCTTGTTTATCTGTTTGAGCACTGCCAGCAAGCCGATCTGGCGCAAGACAGCGTTTTAGTGGCCAAGAAGCTCTCCGCCGCAGGATTTGAGGACACCGACATCAGTGAGGCGTTGTCTTGGCTGGCAGGTGTGCTGAGTGTTCCTCACCGCAACTTCGCGCCGATTCCGGACTCGCGCGACACCTTTCGTGCGTACGCGCCAAAAGAGCTGGCGAAACTCGACACAGATTGCCGCGGCTTCTTGCTCACGCTGGAGCAGTCTGGAATCCTGAGCCCGCAGGTCCGTGAGCACGTTATTGAGCGTGCGCTCGCCGCGACCGACTCGGCATTGTCCCTCGAGCAACTGAAGCTAATCGTGCTGATGGTGCTCTGGAACCAGCAAACTCCCACAAGTCGTCTGCTTGCGGAGGACCTGTTCATGGTTCAGCACGAGCGTTTGCCGAGCTGAAGCTCGCACGCGCGAGGCGGTCCCCGCTGCCGCTCCTTACCGCCCGGGTTGCCGCCCCGGCATGTTTGCACTTATCATCTGCCGCCTTTCGACGCCCGTGGCACCTCGCCCGGCCCCCATGAGCAAAACGCTGATAATCGCTGAGAAACCCTCTGTTGCCGCGGACATCGCGCGTTCGCTGGGCAACTTTACTCGCAAGGGCGATTACTTTGAGAGCGACGATTACGTGCTGTCATCGGCGGTCGGCCACTTACTGGCTCTCTCGCTGCCGGAGGAGTACGACGTTAAGAAGGGTAAGTGGTCGTTCGCCAGACTTCCGGTCATTCCGCCGCATTTCGAACTGACGCCGATCGAGCGAGGTCAGGACCGACTCAATGTGCTTTTGCGGCTTATGAAGCGCAAGGACGTCGAGGCACTTATAAATGCCTGCGATGCCGGTCGCGAAGGCGAACTCATATTCCGCTATCTCGTGAACTATGCGCGCATCAGGAAGCCGATCGAGCGTCTATGGCTGCAGTCGATGACACCACAGGCTATCCGCGACGGATTCGGCGCTCTGCGTCCGGACAGCGAACTGCTTCCCTTGGCCGATGCGGCGCGCTGCCGCTCCGAGGCGGACTGGTTGGTGGGGATAAACGGCACACGCGCAATGACTGCCTTCAATTCCAAGGAGGGCGGGTTTTATCTCACTACGGTAGGCCGCGTTCAGACTCCGACGCTTGCGGTGCTCGTTGAACGCGAGGAACGTATCCGGGCATTTACTCCTCGGGAATTCTGGGAGGTTCATGCCAGGTTCACTGCAGTAACCGGGGAATACGATGGGCGCTGGTTTGATTCCGGCTTTAAGAGGGATGATGACGATGAGCGCAAGTCGGAGCGGCTGTGGAGCGCCAAGGCGGCCGAGGCAATCGTCGCAGCGTGTCGCGACGCTAAGGGCTCGGTCACGGAGGAAAGCAAGCCTTCAACGCAGCTCTCACCTCTGCTTTTCGATCTAACGAGCTTGCAGCGCGAAGCCAATGGCCGCTTCGGTTTCCCTGCCAAAATGACCCTTTCGCTCGCGCAGGCGCTCTACGAGCGGCACAAGGTGCTGACCTACCCCCGGACGGATGCGCGTGCGCTGCCTGAGGACTATCTCGAGACTGTAAAGAAGACCATCGATGTCCTTGGCGCGACAAGAGAGTACGGCGCCTTTGCCAAGAGCGTGCTGAAACACGGATGGATTAAGCCAAATCGGAGGGTATTCGACAACACGAAGATTTCCGACCACTTTGCGATCATCCCTACGCAACAGGCGCCAAAACAACTCAATGACGCTGAACAGAAAATCTATGACATGGTTGTGCGGCGTTTCCTGGCTGTGTTTTATCCCGCTGCCGAGTACCTCCAGACCACCAGGATCACGAAGGTAGGCGAGCACCAGTTCAGGACCGAGGGCCGAGTCCTGCGTAATTCGGGCTGGCTGGCGGTGTACGGTCGCGTGGCCCAATCTGACAGCGACAACCTGCCTGTGGTCGCGCGGGGCGCGTTGGTGGATGTCAGCGAGGTTACCGCTCAAATGAATCAAACCAAGCCGCCTCCCCGATACACGGAGGCGACTCTGCTGTCGGCCATGGAAGGTGCGGGCAAACTAATCGAGGACGACGAATTGCGGGCCGCAATGGAAGCGAAGGGGCTCGGCACGCCGGCTACTCGTGCCGCGGTAATCGAGGGACTACTTCAGGAGGAATACATGCACCGAAACGGCAGAGAACTGGTCCCCACGCCGAAGGCATTCTCGCTCCTGTTCGCTCTGCGTCATTTCGGCGTTAGCGAGATCACTTCGCCTGAATTGACGGGAGACTGGGAGTTCAAGCTGAAGCAGATGGAAGCCGGCAAGCTGCGCCGTAAAGAGTTCATGGACCATATCGAACAGGTCACCCGCGACATGGTCGAGAGGATCAAGACCGGAGACATTCCGGATACCGCCTTCGCCACCGTCGATGCACCATGTCCGAAATGCGGCGGAAAGGTTCATGAGAACTATCGCAAGTTCCAATGCCAGAAGTGCGACTTTTCCATCTGGAAAGTGACCTCTGGCCGCGAGTGGTCGCCAGAGGAAGTGGGCGAACTGATCCGGAACCGCTTCGCGGGCCCGCTAACGGGTTTTCGGAGCCGAATGGGAAAACCCTTCGCAGCCGGCGTGAGGCTAAATGACGATTTCCGGGTCGAATTCGACTTCGGTCAGGGTAGCGCCTCGTCGGAGGGTGAAGAGGCACCAGACTTTTCTGCCCAGGTAAGCCTCGGCGCCTGTCCCAAGTGCGGCGCACTAGTCTTCGAATACGGAGTGGCGTACGTCTGCGAGAAGGCTGTCGGGCCATCGCGCAGTTGCGACTTTCGCTCGGGCAAGGTGATCCTTCAGCAGCCCGTCGAGCGGATACAAATGACGAAGCTGCTTGCAACCGGAAAGACCGACCTGCTGCAGCGCTTTATCTCCAGGAAGGGGCGTCCCTTCAAGGCGTACCTGGTCAAGAATCCTGAAGGCCGCGTTGGATTCGAGTTCGAGCCGCGCAAGCGGAAGGCCGCTTCGACAGCGGAGTCCGCACTTGTACCAGTCGCGACGAAGAAGTCCGCTACAGCCCCACGAAAGCCACCAAGGAAGACCGCCAAGCCCGCTAACAGGAAGAAGCGCGGCTAGATATCTAGATTGCGCACGCCGAGCGCGTTTGACTCAATGAACGCGCGCCGCGGCTCAACTTCGTCACCCATCAGTTTGGTGAATATCTCGTCCGCAGCGATTCCATCCTCTATCTGCACCCGCAACAATCGGCGCATCTCTGGATTCATGGTCGTCTCCCAGAGCTGAGATGGGTTCATCTCTCCTAGTCCCTTGTACCGCTGCAGGCTCATTGACCTTTGCACTTCCGCAAGCAACCAGCGCATGGTCTCCGGGAAATCCTTCACAGGGTGCTTCTTTTCCCCACGCTGCACATAGGCGCCAGCTCCTACTAAGCCGCGCAACAACTCCGCGGTCTGTTGGATTTGCGCGTAGTCGCCGGACAATAGGAACTCGGAGTCTATGTGACTTACCCGCATGTTTCCGTGGCGTGTGCGCTCCACCTTGACCCGATAGCGCTCTGTCTTGGCGTCGAAATGGGCGCTGATGCGGGTGCCGTTACCTGAAACAGACACCATAAGCGCAACGGCCGACGCTTCCGCGGTTTCGCGTCGAGAAAGATCGACCTGAACGCCACGCAACATGGCAGAGAGAACATCTTTGTCCACCCAGCGTGACACCCGTTCGATAACTGCTTTCGATAGAAGGTAGGACTTCGCCAGCTCGGCGAGCGCGTCTCCAGCAATTGGCTCGCGTTGCGTCGATGGGTATAAGGCAGCGTCGATCAGAGCCTGCTTAAGCATGAACGCGTTCAACTCATGCTCGTCCTTTAGATAGCGCTCCTCTTTACCAAGTTTAGCCTTATACAGCGGTGGCTGCGCAATGTAGATGTGCCCGCGCTCGACCAGTTCGGGCATCTGGCGATAGAAGAAAGTGAGCAAGAGGGTCCGTATATGGGATCCGTCCACGTCCGCGTCAGTCATAATGATGATGCGGTGGTAGCGCAGCTTCTCAGGATTGTATTCTTCCTTGCCGATGCCACAGCCGAGCGCGGTGATGAGTGTCGCTATCTCCGCCGACGAAAGTAGCTTGTCGAAGCGCGCTTTCTCGACGTTCAGGATCTTCCCCTTTAATGGAAGAATTGCCTGGAATCTTCTGTCGCGCCCTTGCTTCGCGGAACCGCCTGCCGAATCTCCTTCCACTAGATACAGTTCGCATTGAGCAGGGTCTCGCTCCTGACAGTCCGCTAACTTACCTGGCAGTCCCACACCGTCGAAGATCCCCTTCCTGCGCGTCATTTCTCTGGCTCGTCTTGCCGCTTCCCTTGCGCGTGCTGCGTCGACAATCTTGCCTGTGATCACGCGCGCGTCTGCCGGCCTCTCATCGAGATACTGACGCAGTTTTTCCGCCACAACTTCTTCCACTGCTGGCCGAACCTCGGAAGAAACTAGCTTTTCCTTCGTCTGCGACGAGAACTTGGGCTCAGGGACCTTCACGGAGAGGACACAAGCGAGTCCCTCTCGCATGTCATCTCCGGTCGTCTCCACTCTGGCCTTTTTTGCCAACTCGTTCTCCTCGATGTACTTGTTCAGTACGCGAGTCATTGCAGCGCGCAGCCCGGTGAGATGAGTACCGCCGTCCTTCTGTGGAATGTTGTTGGTGAAGCACAAAGTGGACTCTTGGTAGGAATCGTTCCACTGCATTGCTACCTCTACCGTGATGCCGTCTCTTTCTCCCTTCGCATCGAATACGCTGGGGTGCAGCACGGTCTTCGAGCGGTTCATGTACTCCACGAAACCCCTCACTCCACCTGAAAATGCAAAGTTCTCCTCCTTGTCGGCACGCTGGTCGACCATAACGATCTTGGCGCCGTTGTTGAGGAAGGAAAGCTCCCTCAACCTGCGAGCGAGTATGTCGTAGTGATAGTCGACATTACCGAATACCTCTCGCGAAGCAAGAAAATGCACTTCGGTACCTCGCTTCTCGGTGCTTCCGGTCACCCTCAACGGTTCGACTGGTGCCCCGTCGTGAAACTCCATTTGATGAACATTACCGCCGCGCCACACGGCAAGTCGCAGCCACTCCGAAAGCGCGTTTACCACAGATATCCCGACTCCATGCAAGCCGCCAGATACTTTGTACGTGTTGTTGTCGAACTTGCCCCCTGCATGCAATTCGGTCATCACGATCTCGGCAGCAGAACGTCTCAATTCGTCATCTGCCTTGATGCCGGTTGGGATCCCGCGTCCGTTGTCGAGAACAGAGACTGAATTATCAGTATGAATCGTTACTAGGATCTCGTCACAGTACCCAGCCAACGCCTCGTCGACCGCATTATCAACAACCTCAAAGACCATGTGGTGCAGCCCGGTTCCGTCGGACGTGTCGCCAATATACATTCCAGGGCGCTTGCGAACTGCTTCCAACCCTTTTAGCACCTTGATGCTGTCGGAGCTGTATTCGCTCGCGTCGGGTAATTGTCTCTCAGCTTCTCCCACCTTGCCTATCCTCGTTATTCGTTCGCGATTAGATGCGCATTGGCATCACGACGTACTTGAAATTCTGTTCTGAGGCGTAGGTCACGAGCGCACTGGAAGAGGAATCTCCAAAGCTGCACTCGACCGATGCGCCAGGTACATTGTTGAGGACGTCGAGCAGGTAATTGACATTGAAGCCAATGTCAAGCGCGTCGCCGGAATACGTCACATCGAGTTCCTCTTGCGCCTCCTCCTGCTCGGCATTGGAAGAGACGATTTTGAGACTTCCATCGCTGAGCACCCAGCGTACACCGCGAAATTTCTCGTTCGACAGGATCGCTGCTCTGAGCAACGCCTGCCGCAGCACCTCCCGATTCAGCGTAACGGCGTTCTTATGCTGCTTCGGGATCACGCGCGTGTAGTCCGGAAACTTCCCATCCACCAACTTCGAAACGAGCTCTATGCTGCCAAAGCTGAATGCTGCCTGAGTAGCCGACAATTCGATCCTAACTTCTTCCTCTACGTCCGCGAGAAGCTTGCTTAGCTCAATCACCGTCTTGCGCGGTACGATCACTTCCTGCCGTGGCAAGTCCACTTCCAACGCCGTCGACACAAAGGCGAGTCTATGGCCGTCTGTGGCCACGAGCTTGAGCTGCTTATCCTCTACCAGTATAAGCAAGCCGTTTAGGTAGTAACGGATGTCCTGCTGCGCCATGGCGTACTGCACCAGGGCAAGCAGCCGTCTCAGCGTTTTTTGCGCTATGCCGAAACGAGCAACTTCGCCGGCTACCTTAGAGAGACGAGGAAAATCTTCCGCAGGCAGGGTCTGCAAGCTAAATCGACTTTTTCCTGCTTTAACAAGCATGCGCTTGTCCTGCTGCTGGAGGGTTACGTCTGCGCCATCCGGCAACGCGCGCAGTATATCGACTAATTTTCGTGCGCCGACGGTTACCGCGTGCCCCTCGCCAGACTGTTCCATGGGCGTGCTAGAAATAATCTGAATCTCGATATCCGTTGCGAGGAAAGAAAGGGTTTTTGCACCTCGCTCCATCAGAACGTTAGACAGAATTGGAAGCGTGTGGCGACGCTCGATGATCCCACTTACGGCGGAAAGCGGGCCAAGCAGTTCGTCTCGCTTCGCTTTAACTAGAACCATGTTATTACCTTAGTAATAGTTAATAGGTTGCTCGGTAATTTTGGATAACGGGGAAAATCCATTAGCTACCCACACTTGCAGAACATTCTCGGCGTGCACAAGCTGTGAAATCGGTGTGCAGGAATGTGGACACTTTCGCGCACATCGCCATCCTGTGCGGCTTATGCACAATTTGAATTCCAATCATGCACAGCTTGTTCATCCCTTCAGCACCTGTTCAAGGACGAGGTAGTCGCGATTGATCACTGAGTCCTTCTTGCGCAGGGTCGCGATCGTTCGACAGGCGTGAAGCACCGTAGTGTGGTCACGGTTGCCAAACGCCTCTCCGATTTCAGGCAGACTCATCTGGGTAAGGTCCTTGGCCAGCGCCATGGCGACTTGCCTTGGCCTTGCGACGTTACGGCTTCGCTTTTTGGAGTGCATGTCGGATATCTTGATCTTAAAGTACTCGGCGACCGTTTTTTGAATTCCTTCAACGGTGATTTGCCGATTGGCCACGTTCAGGATGTCGCGCAACGCTTCCTTTGCCAAATCGAGCGAAAGTTCCCGAGCGGTAAAACGTGAATACGCAAGCACTTTCTTCAATGCACCCTCGAGCTCTCTGACATTGGACCGGATGTGCTTGGCGATGAAGAAGGCTATCTCCTCCGAGAGCGCGAGCGATTCGGCTTCGGCCTTTTTCAGGACGATCGCTACACGCATCTCCAACTCCGGCGGCTCGATCGCAACAGTCAGACCCCAACCGAAGCGCGAGATCAGCCGCTCCTCCATGCCCGTAATCTCTTTTGGATACGTGTCGCAGGTGATCACAATCTGCTTTTGCGCCTCGACCAGCGCATTGAACGCGTAGAAAAACTCTTCCTGCGTGCGCCCCTTATTGGAGAAAAACTGGATGTCGTCGATAAGAAGTAGGTCGAGGGAATGGTAGTAGCGCTTGAATTCGTCGAACGATCGCTGCTGGTATGCGCGCACCACGTCGGTGACATATTGTTCGGCGTGAATGTACCGAATTCGCGCCTGCGCTCGCTGCTCCGCAAGATGATTGCCGATGGCCTGCAGCAAGTGCGTCTTGCCAAGACCGACGCCGCCATAGATAAACAGAGGGTTATAGGAAATCCCAGGGTTTTCGGCTACTTGAATCGCGGCGGCGCGGGCGAGTTGATTCGCTTTACCGGTGACAAAGCTGTCGAACGTGAAACCGCGATTGAGCCTGGCGCGTTCCAGCACGGTCGGTACCTCGTTGCCTTCGCGCGTTGCGGCGGGTGCGGGACGTGAGCCTACATCGACACCGCGTGCTAGGACGAAACGCAGACCAAGATCGCGCCCACTTGCTTCCGCGGCAAGCTTCTCTATGCGTGTGGCAAAGCGCTCACGGACGAGTTCGAGAACGAATCGATTCGGAGCAGCCAAAGTCAGCGTGTCCGATCCCGCGACCCCCTCGGGAGAAAGCGGGCGGATCCAGGTGTTGAATTGTTGCGCGGGGAGTTCCTGCTCCAGTCGCCGCAGGCAGGCGTCCCACAGGATCCGCATTGTGTTGTCGGTCTCTTTTCCTACGCTCGTTGCGGCGGTCTCGGAGGCGAGCGCGAAAGGCTCACCATCGAAGCCAGAATCTTACCTTCATCGTGAATAGTTATCCACAGGGATCTTGTTCAGAAGCCGTCAATTTGACAATGGGTCTGTGCGCACGCTCTAATACCCGCCTTTTTCGGATTGGTGCAGCAATGAAGCGTACTTATCAGCCGTCCCAGACGCGCCGCGCGCGACGTCACGGGTTCCTTGTCCGCAGTCGCACGCCAGGTGGGCGCGCAGTACTGCGGGCACGGCGGGCGCGGGGTCGCAAGCGCCTTGGACTGTAGGATCTGCCTCCGACGTGCTCGGCGGGAGTAAGCGGGCGCGGCGGTACGGACTTGGACCAGAGAGGCGCCTGACGCGGAGCGCCGCGTTTGTGCGGCTCCTGCAGCACGGCAGGCGCCGTAGTATCGGCGGTTACACGTTCTACTTGGCATGGCGCGAAGGCGGTCCGCCGCGTCTGGGTATTCTGGTGACGCGAAAGCACTCGGCCCGGGCAGTTGAACGCAATCGGATTAAGCGTTGCATCCGCGAAGCCTTCCGCCTCGAACAGGAGTGCCTCGGCGCGTTGGATGTGCTGGTGCGGCCGCCGTATGGTGCCAAGCCGTCGTGGCGGATGACGCTGCAACTGCGAGAACTTTTTCTCAGGCTTAACTCATGATTTCCTCGCTGTTGCGTCTCGCTGTCCGGGTCTACCGTTGCTTTCTAAGCCCGCTGCTGCCGCCTTCGTGTCGCTTCCACCCAAGTTGTTCGGAGTACGCCGAGGAGGCCTTTGCGCGCCATGGCGCTTTGCGTGGCGGATGGCTGGCTGCCAGGCGCGTTTGCCGCTGCGGGCCATGGAACTCCGGCGGATACGACCCGGTTCCCGGTGGTCCGCGACGCTGAATCGAACGACGCTCATCACATGGATACGCAACGACTGATTCTGCTGGTGATCTTCAGCTTTTCACTGGTCCTGCTTTGGGACGCATGGGAAAAGGCAAGCCAGCCTGCGCCGCAGATTGCCGCTCCAGCGGCGCAGCGCGAGGGTATTCCTACGCCGACTCCGCGACCGTCCCCGGATAGTCTTTCGCCTGGCACGTCGCTTTCATCGGCCCGGGAGGCAGGCGTGCCGGGCGCTCAAGCTCCAGCAGTCCAGGGTGCGACAGTACAGGTACGCACCGACCTGGTAGTGGCCACCATTAGCACGGTCGGTGGCACGCTGCAGCGACTGGAACTGCTGAAGCACAAAGCCCAGGCCGACGATAGCAAGAACTTCGTTCTGCTCGGACAGAGCTACCACTACGAGGCCGAAAGCGGTCTGATCGGCGACGGGTTGCCGAATCATCGTACGATCTGGCGAGTTCTGCCGGGGCCGCGAGAACTGGCACCAGGCGCCGACACCCTCGAGGTGCGGTTTGCCGCAGATGCGTCGAACGGGCTTTCGGTTGAAAAGGTGTACACCTTCCATCGCAATCGCTACCTGGTCGACGTCGCGTTCGTGATCAAGAACCGGGGATCAGCGCCGGCGACGGCGGATGCCTACTTCCAATTGGTGCGCAACGACAAGGATCCTCCGGGTCAAACGCATACATCACGCACCTATTTCGGTCCTGTGATGTACACCGCGGAGTCGAAGTACAAGAAGATCAGCTTCTCCGACGTTGAGGAAGGCAAAGCGGAATACCCGAAGCATGCGGACGACGGCTGGATTGGCATCGTGCAGCATTACTTCGTGTCGGCTTGGGTACCGAATGGAAAACTGCCACGGGAGTTTTATTTGAAGCGGTTGCCCGACGGACTGTTTGCCGCAGGGCTCATCGTGTCGACGCCACGTCTGGCACCGGGCTCAAGCGTGCGCGTCGACGTACCCTTGTTTGCCGGTCCGCAGGAGCAGAAAAGGCTCAAGGCCGTCGCCCCAGGATTCGATCTGGTGGTCGATTATGGCTGGCTCAGCATCATCGCTTGGCCGCTGTTCTGGCTGCTGGCGAAGTATCACAGCCTAACCGGAAACTGGGGAGTGGCGATCATCCTGCTCACGGTTACCGTGAAGCTGGTGTTCTTCCCGCTCTCGGCTGCGAGCTACAAGTCGATGGCGAGGATGAAGCTCGTCACGCCGCGCTTGACCAAGCTGCGCGAGATGTACGGCAACGATCGAGCCAAGCTCAACCAGGCGATGATGGAGATGTACAAGACGGAGAAGATCAATCCGCTCGGAGGCTGTTTTCCCATCGTGGTGCAAATCCCGGTCTTCATCGCTCTTTACTGGACCTTGCTCGGGGCGATAGAGCTACGGCATGCGCCGTTCATATTCTGGATCAAGGACCTTTCGGCCCTTGACCCTTACTACGTGCTACCGATACTGATGACGATAAGCATGGTGATTCAGACTCGGATGAATCCAAAACCACCCGACCCGATACAAGCGAAGGTGATGACTTTCATGCCGTTCGTCTTCAGCGTATTCTTCTTCTTCTTCCCGGCCGGGCTCGTTCTGTACTGGCTGGTGAACAACATTCTTTCCATCCTTCAGCAGTGGCAGATCCAGCGGATGTTCACCCGCGATAAAACTGCCCATGGCAAGCGCTGAGGAGAGGCTTGGGCAAGACTCGGCGCGCGAAACCATAGCCGCGATTGCTACCCCGTACGGCCGAGGCGGGATCGGGGTGGTGCGCGTATCCGGACCCGATGTAGCAAAGGTCGCCCGCTCTGTCCTGGGCGCGCTCCCGGTGCCGCGCCGTGCGGTCTACTGCAGGTTTACGGATTGCAGCGGCCAGACGTTCGATCGTGGCATTGCGATATATTTTCCCGCGCCGCACTCGTACACCGGCGAACCCGTGCTCGAATTCCAAGGCCACGGCGGGCCCGTAGTGATGCAGATGTTGCTGAACGCCTGCTTAGACGCGGGAGCCCGTCTCGCGCAGCCCGGAGAGTTCACGCGGCGAGCTTATCTCGAAGGCAGACTTGACCTTGCGCAGGCAGAGGCGGTTGCCGATCTCATCGATGCGGCGAGTCAAGCGGCAGCACGGTCGGCATCGCGTTCTTTGGCGGGCGAGTTCTCGGTGGCGGTCAACGCCCTTGCGGCACAACTGACGGATCTGCGCGCCCTGACCGAGGCGGTGCTCGATTTTCCGCAAGAGGAAGTGGACCAGCTGCACCTCGACGACGCGCGAGCGCGCCTGATCCGAGTTCGTGGCGCCCTCAATGAAGTGCTCGCCAAGAGTCGGCAAGGCAGCCTGCTGCGCTCCGGCATACACGTCGTATTTGCCGGACGTCCGAACGTCGGAAAGTCGAGCCTGCTGAACAGGCTTACTGGCGAGGAGCGAGCGATCGTGACGCCGGTCGCTGGCACGACGCGCGACGCGCTGCGCGAAGTCATTCAGATTGAGGGAGTGCCGATCATCGTCGTAGATACCGCAGGCCTGCGCGAGTCGCCTGACGAGGTCGAACGCATCGGGGTCGAGCGGGCGTGGGGCGAGCTTGCCCGAGCTGACATAGTGCTGGTGGTACTCGAGGCGAAATCCGGGGTGGGACCGGAAGAGCATGAAATGCTTTCCCGGTTGCCCGTAGAAGGACTACGAATCCTGGTGTACAACAAGGTCGACCTTGCGCCTGAGGTGCCGCCCGGTCGACGGCCGGGACTGTCGAACGAGGTTTGGGTCTCCGCTACGACGGGCACGGGACTGGAGGATTTGCGCCAGATGCTGCTGCAGGCGGCTGGGTGGCACGACTCCGGGGAGTCGAACTTTCTCGCGCGCGAGCGACATCTGCGTGCTCTGGCGAGTGCGCAGCGGCATCTGGAGGAGGCTGACCTGCAGCTAGAGCACTGGGAGTTTTTCGCCGAGGAATTACGTCTAGCGCATAGCGCGCTGACTGATATCACCGGGGCGTTTACGCCCGACGACCTTCTCGGGGAGATATTTGCTCGTTTCTGCATTGGAAAATAGAGGCAGAGACGAGTGCTACAATCACACTAGCAGTCTAGATAATTATAAGATGCCGGCCCGGGATACTCAGGGCCGTTTTGCGTTCTAGGAGGCGCCGAGATGATCGAGCCACGCGTAGGTCAAGCCGACGTTTCGCGCGCTCCCGACTGGATCCGTCACGGACGCCTTCGGAAATGGGTAGGCGACATGGTGCGCCTTACGAAGCCGGAGCGCGTGCTTTGGTGCGACGGGTCCCAGGCCGAGTTCGATCGCCTGTGCGGAGAACTCGTCGCCAGCGGCACGTTCATCAAGCTCGATTCGAAGCTTCGCCCGAATAGTTATCTGGCGCGTTCTCACCCGACGGATGTCGCGCGGATGGAGGACCGAACGTTCATCTGCAGCGCGCGCAAGGATGACGCGGGCCCGACCAACAACTGGGTCGATCCGCAAGAGATGCGCCGCACGATGAATCGGCTGTTCGACGGCTGCATGAAGGGCCGCACGATGTACGTGATGCCGTTCTCCATGGGGCCGATTGGCTCGCACATCGCCCAAATTGGGGTGCAGCTAAGCGACTCGGCGTATGTGGTCGTCAATATGCGCATCATGACTAGAATGGGACGCGCGGTGTCCGAGTGGCTTGGCGAGAACGGGGACTTCGTGCCGTGCATGCACTCTGTCGGTGCGCCGCTCGCGCCGGGCGCAACGGACGTGGCCTGGCCGTGCAATGAAAAGGAAAAGTGGATCGTCCATTTTCCCGAGTCGCGCGAAATCTGGTCCTTCGGCTCCGGCTATGGAGGCAACGCGCTACTGGGCAAGAAATGTCTCGCGCTGCGCATTGCATCGGTGATGGCGCGCAACGAGGGTTGGCTCGCCGAGCACATGCTGATTCTCGGCGTCGAGTCACCGCGAGGCGAGAAATCGTACATCTCTGCTGCATTTCCAAGCGCCTGCGGCAAAACCAACCTTGCGATGCTGATTCCACCCGCAGCGTTCAAAGGTTGGAAAGTGACGACGATCGGCGAGGACATTGCGTGGATCAAACCCGGCCATGACGGGCGTTTCTATGCTATCAATCCAGAGGCGGGCTTCTTCGGCGTTGCCCCAGGGACTTCCGAGACGACGAATGCGAATGCGATGAAGATGCTGCGCGAAAACGTGATTTTCACCAACGTTGCGCTCACCCCTGGAGGCGACGTTTGGTGGGAGGGCATGACCGCAGAGCCGCCGGCGCGCCTTATCGACTGGCAGGGCAAGGACTGGACTCCGAATAGCGGCCGAACCGCCGCGCATCCCAACGCGCGTTTCACGGTTGCCGCCGCGCAGTGTCCCTCGATGGATCCGAAGTGGGAGGACACGGCCGGCGTGCCGATTTCCGCCTTCGTTTTCGGCGGCCGGAGGTCGACCACGGTGCCGTTAGTGGTGCAGGCGCGAACCTGGGAGGATGGGGTCTACATGGGGGCGACGCTTGGTTCCGAGACGACCGCAGCGATCACCGGCAAGGTTGGTGTGGTCCGTCGCGACCCGATGGCGATGATCGCGTTTTGCGGTTACAACATGGGAGACTACTTCGCGCATTGGCTGAAGATCGGAAAAGCCGTGCACCATCCCCCCAAGGTTTTCCGTGTCAACTGGTTCCGTCGCGACTCGAATGGCAAGTTCATCTGGCCTGGCTTTTCCGAGAACATGCGGGTGCTGGCCTGGATCGTCGAGCGCTGCCACGGACGGGCCCAGGGTGTGGAAACGCCGCTCGGCGTAATGCCGCGCTTCGAGGACATGGCGTGGGCGGGGCTTGAGAAATTCGAGCGCGACAAGTTCCTAGAAATCTCGGATGTGGACAGTACAGCCTGGCGCAACGAGCTAGGCTCGCACGATGAGTTGCTGGGTAAGCTAGGCGGACACTTACCGCGCGAGTTGGCACGAAGGCGACAGAAGCTACAGGAAACGCTCGTCGCGTAACTGCCTAGGACGTCAGCGAGTAACGGGCACGCGCGGCCCCACGGTTGGCCGGCCAGGAGCGGTCCTAGTGACTTGGACTGGCGCCTGATAGACATCGATCCGCTTGTCGTACAGGGGAATGGTTGTACCGTTCAGTCGGTTTTCGAAGAGAAGCTCGAGGTCCACGTCGGCGATCACGATCTGCTCGGTATTCGCGATACCTTCCGCGGCGATACCGTCTCGCGAGAAGGGGAAATCCGAAGGCGTGAGAATGCTCGCCTGACCGTAGTGCAGTCCTAGACCTTCCTCGGGCAGGGCGCCAACGGTGCTCGCCATTGCGACGTAGACTTGATTCTCAATCGCCCGCGCGTGGCAGCAGTAGCGCACGCGCCAAAATCCCTGTCGATCGTCGGTGCTCGAAGGGACAAAGAGGATGTCGGCGCCCGCGTCGCATACCATGCGGGCGAGCTCTGGGAACTCGGCGTCGTAGCAGACCAAGATAGCGATATCGCCGAACTCAGGTCCCGGGCTTGTTTCCCAGCGCTCTCGTTCCCACCGCGTGCGGTGAATCTTGTCCTGGGTGTAGACGTCACCGTGGGGGGAAAACAGGAACGCAGTGTTGAACAGCTCACCGTTGCGAAGGATCGGGTGACTGCCGCCAATGAGGTAGAAGCCGTAGCGCATTGCGTGCTCGCGCATGAGCATCTTGTACTGCTCGGTGAAACCGTCGAGCGCGCGCACAGCGGAGTGAACCTCTTGCCTCGGCAGCAGCGACATCAACTGCGTGGTAAAGATTTCCGGCAGCAATACGAAATGCGGCTTGTAGTCGCCTGCGGCGCCGAGGACATAGTGAACTTGGCGCTCGAAGTCATTCCAACTCGTGATGGGGCGCAGCATGTACTGAATCGCGGCGATTCGAGCTTTCAAAGGAGCGGGCCCTCCGGGACTGCAGTTGGATTATGTGATTTGTGGCGATCATTCAGCCAGACGATGATGGTGGCGTTCCCAACGGACTCATCGTCCGATGGCAGATAGCCGTGGACCACTCCGCAGTACTGGAAGCCCTCTCGTAGCTGGAATCGCAGCACCGGGTCAGGCAAGTCTCCCCATATCACGCGCATTGCGTAGGACTCGGGGGACATCTGCGTTGCGTAGCGGTGATAGTTTGGCATCCGTCCGCAGGCCATGATACGGCGTAGATTCATGGCACGGCACAGCTGCCGCCGCGCTTGGTAGAGTTTCTTGCCGATCCCAAGTCGCCGGAATGCAGGGTCCGCGAACACCTCAGCACCGTATAGCGTCCGGGCGGCCGGGTCGTGAGTGTCGAATGTTCCGCTTCCTGTTACCTCCTTCCAGGTGTGTTGTACGCCGTAGTCATCCCAGTTCACGATCAGTGAGCTAGCGACGCCGACAACTCGATCTCCTACGCACGCGACAACTTGGCCCAGGGGAAAAGTCGCGAACTGGCACTCGAGTTGATCCTGGCGCAATCCGCCCATTTTCGGATAGACCCGTGTCTGGATATCCATGATCTGAGGGATATCCGCCGGCCGCGCGTGACGGACGACTAGGGGTGAATCCATAATAGTAGTTTAAAACAATATGTTATAAAACGCCTGACGTATGTTGGAGTACCCATCGAAGATCGAGTGCTAATCATGCCTCATTTGACCGCTAAGTGGAGGGTTTGGCCTGCCCAAGCGGCAGCCAGCAGGGAGCACACGGCAGCGAACGCGATCGCGTGCGACGCGGTCTCGTACTCGAGGATCACGCCGCCGGCGGTCAGGCCAACCGCAATGCCGCTCAGCATTGCGGTTGCCGACCGGGTGAACCCCTCGGTCATGTGCTCCGTGGCGACCGTCTTGGCGACGTAGGTCGCCTGGATGATACGGGGAGGTGCCATCGTGACCCCGGCCAACAAGCTGCAGAGCATGAACAGCAACGAGTCATTGAGGAGCGCAAGTGGAAAAATGCCCGAACCCATGAGTGCCAGCGAGCGGGACATCTGTTGGCCGAGGAGGCCATGCCAGTTTCGGCTACCGTACCCTAACCGCAGTTGGAGCGGTCCAATCGAAAGCGCGGAAGAGCGAAGAAATAGGACTGACCCGGCGAGGCCGCAGATTCCCGCGATGAGAACTGCGACAGCTGGAGAGTCGTCGGGTAGATCAGGCCGCAGATGCGCAGGATGGGGCGGGGTCCAAGCCGGTCAATAAGGCGGCCGAGAATCGGTGCGAAGATGGCCAGGCCAGTGACGTTTGCGCCAGTGACGAGCCCGGAAGAAGCGTAAGAATCACCGCTTGCTTGCGTGAGTAATAGGAGTTTCAACCCAGTCATGCCGATCGGCAGACGGCCAAGAAAAGACGCCCAGAATGACCCCTTGATGCCGGGGAGAGCGAGTACGGCAGCGTAACGGGAGAAGGAGAGCATCGCTTGCAAGGGTCGCATTTCTCTCACGAGCGCCGCACCCTTCCTATGTTCCACGTGGAACTTGAATCACCGCTATGTTCCACGTGGAACGTCGGGCTCCGCCTAGTTTCACGTCGAGCCTTCGCGTATTATTGCCCCTCCGCAGATTCCCTATGTATCGAAGGTCCCGGACCGTATCGCGCGCCATGCTGTTTCCGACCCAATTCGATGTGATCGTTGTTGGCGGCGGGCACGCTGGCACC
Source organism: Burkholderiales bacterium (assembly GCA_050741415.1). Taxonomy (GTDB): domain Bacteria; phylum Pseudomonadota; class Gammaproteobacteria; order Burkholderiales; family SG8-39; genus DAHVFK01. The sequence goes on from JBOIFB010000002.1 coordinate 25,502, forward strand.
GAGGCCGCGCTCGCGGCAGCACGTATGGGCCGCCAGACCGTACTGCTGACGCACAGTATCGAAACGCTTGGCCAAATGTCGTGCAATCCATCAATTGGCGGCATCGGCAAGGGACACCTGGTAAGGGAAATTGACGCTCTTGGCGGCGCCATGGCGCTTGCGACCGATGAGTCTGGAATCCAGTTCCGAACCCTGAATTCGTCCAAGGGCCCGGCGGTGCGCGCAACCCGTGCTCAGGCCGACAGGGTGCTATACCGCAGGGCAATTCGCCGCCGCCTCGAGAGTCAACCAAATCTCACCGTGTTTCAGCAGGCGGTGGACGACATTCTGCTCGAGGGCGACCGAGCCGTCGGCGTCGTTACGCAGCTCGGAATCCGTTTTCACGGCAGTGCCGTGGTGCTCACCGCAGGAACGTTCCTTTCGGGATTGATCCACGTTGGTTTGGAGCACTACCACGCCGGTCGTGCCGGAGACCCCGCGTCGATAACTCTCGCTGCGCGACTGCGCGAGATGAACTTGCCGGTCGGGCGGCTAAAGACGGGGACGCCGCCGCGGCTGGATGGTCGAGGCATCGATTTTTCAGTTATGGCCCAGCAACCCAGTGACTCGCCCGAACCAGTTTTTTCCTTCGTTGGCAATCGCGAGATGCATCCCGAGCAGAGGCCCTGTTGGGTAACGCACACCAACGAGCGCACGCACGAGATCATTCGTCGAAGTCTCGACCGGTCGCCGATGTTTACCGGGGTGATCCAGGGCGTAGGGCCGCGCTACTGTCCCTCGATCGAAGACAAGATTCACCGTTTCGTGGACAAGTCGAGCCATCAGATCTTTCTCGAGCCCGAAGGCCTGGAAACGCACGAGATCTATCCGAATGGGATTTCGACCAGCCTGCCGTTCGACGTCCAGCTCGACCTCGTACGCTCGATCCGCGGGTTGGAGCAGGCACAAATCACCCGCCCGGGCTACGCGATCGAATACGACTACTTCGATCCTCGGAACTTGAAGGCATCCCTTGAGACGAAGACCGTACACGGTCTTTTCTTTGCCGGTCAGATCAACGGCACGACGGGCTACGAGGAAGCGGCCGCGCAAGGGTTGCTCGCCGGAACCAACGCCGGCTTGCAGGCGGCGGGGCGGGCAGCCTGGTGCCCGCAGCGCGACGAAGCATATCTCGGGGTGCTGGTGGATGACCTGATCACCCGTGGGGTGTCCGAGCCGTACCGCATGTTCACCAGCCGGGCGGAGTATCGCCTGCTGCTTCGTGAGGATAATGCGGATTTGCGGCTCACCGAGGTTGGGCGCGGGCTTGGTCTGGTGACCGACGAGCGGTGGGAGAGGTTCAGCCGCAAGCGCGACGCAATCGCTCGCGAGAGCGAGCGATTGCGATCGACCTGCTTCACCCCGCGCACTCTGCCCGCAGCGGATGCCGCGAGAGTACTTGGCAAAGGAATTGAACGTGAGTACTCGCTTACCGCACTTCTATCGCGTCCTGGGGTGTCCTATCAATCGCTGATGTCGCTACCGGGCTCCGGCCGAGAGGTTTTGGAGCCCGATGTCGCCCAGCAAGTCGAAATTCAGGCCAAATATCAAGGTTACATCGATCGCCAGCGGGAGGAGGCGGCGCGTAGCGGCAGTTATGAAGACGTGCGTCTGCCGGCCGATCTCGACTACTTGCAGGTACATGGGTTGTCCATCGAGGCGAGGCAAAAGTTGGCTGGTCACCGGCCGGAAACGATCGGTCAGGCGTCGCGGATCTCCGGGATTACGCCTGCCGCCATCTCGCTCCTGCTGGTTCACTTGAAGCGAACTGCAACCCAGATTCAGCATAAGCGACGCGCATGACACCCGAGGTTGCGCTGGACCGCGGGCTTGCAGCGCTGGCCCTGGCGTTTGCGCCCGGTACGCGCGACAAGCTGCTCGCGTTCATTGAGTTGCTCGCGAAGTGGAACCGGACCTACAACCTCACTGCCATCCGTGATCCGATGAAAATGGTAAGCCACCACCTGCTCGACTCGCTGGCAGTGGTACCGCACCTGCCGATGCTCGCTGGCGGCGCGCTCGCGGACGTCGGCTCGGGCGGAGGGCTGCCCGGGATTCCCCTCGCCATCGCGCGTCCGGAATGGCAGGTGACCCTGAACGACAGCAACCGCAAAAAAACCGCCTTCCTACGTCAAGCGGCAATCGAGCTTGGGCTGGCCAACGCAGAAGTCCACCCCGGACGGGTCGAGGACTGGCAGCCCGCCGAGCGCTTCTCGGTCGTGATCTCGCGTGGATTCGCGGAGCTCGCCGATTTCCTCGCCTCCTGCGGCAGGCTGGTCGCCCCGGGGGGTGTCCTGGTGGCCATGAAGGGCGTGTATCCGACGGATGAGCTGGCGCGAACGCCGCCAGGGTCGACTTGCGATCGGATCGTGCACCTTGAAGTGCCGTTTGTAGAAGCTGAACGGCACCTCGTGCTGTGCCGACCTGCGAGCTCACTATGACTCGCATCATTGCGGTTACAAATCAGAAGGGAGGAGTCGGAAAGACAACCACCAGCGTCAATCTTGCCGCGGCCTTCGCGCGCGCGGGCCAGCGCGTGTTGCTGGTCGATCTCGATCCCCAGGGCAACGCAACGATGGGCAGCGGCGTCGACAAGCGAAACGCGCACCGCACGGTCTATCACGTGCTACTCGCTCTGGCCGACGTAGCTGCCGCACGCACGCGGTCGCAGAGCGGCGGATACGACTTGCTGCCGGCGAATCGCGATCTTGCCGGTGCGGAAATCGAGCTCGTCGGCCTCGAGGACCGCGAAGGGCGGTTGCGCCAGGCGCTCGCAGTCGTGGCCTCCGAATACGACTTCATCATCATTGATTGTCCTCCGTCTCTTTCGCTGCTCACGATTAACGGGCTAGTCGCGGCTCAGGCAGTGTTGATTCCGATGCAATGCGAGTACTACGCCTTGGAAGGACTGTCGGATCTGGTAGGCACGATCAAACGCGTGCGTGCCCGCCTCAACCCCAGCCTCGACATCGCCGGACTTTTGCGAACGATGTACGACCCGCGCAACACGCTTTCGCAGCAGGTCTCGCAGCAGCTCGAATCGCACTTCGGGGACAAGGTGTATCAAACGATGGTGCCTAGAAATGTCCGGCTGGCCGAAGCGCCGAGCTACGGCGCGCCGGCGGTTGTGTGGGATGACACTTCAAAAGGCGCACAAGCCTATCTCGCGCTTGCGGAGGAGATTCTTGCGCGGGCCAAGAGCGATATCGGGGGCGGCGTAAAGACAATGGAAGCTACATGAGCAAGCCAAAGGGACTCGGGCGTGGGCTGGACGCATTGCTGGGAGGCGATGAAGCGCCGAAAGATGCACTTGCCACTCTGCCTGTGGGCCGCATTCGTCCGGGGAAGTATCAGCCCCGGACACGGATGGATCAGGAGGCCTTGGCGGAGCTCGCCGCGTCGATCAAATCGCAAGGTCTGATGCAGCCGCTACTGGTGCGAAAGGTGGAACGCGATCGCTATGAGCTGATCGCCGGTGAGCGCCGCTGGCGCGCCGCGCAAATGGCCGGACTGGAAGAAGTGCCGGCTCTGGTGCGCGAAGTGCCGGATGAGGCCGCGCTGGCAATGTCTCTAATCGAGAACATCCAGCGTGAAAACCTGAATCCGATGGAGGAAGCCGCGGGACTGCAGCGCCTCATCGATGAGTTCAAGATGACTCACGAGCAGGCCGCCGATGCCGTCGGTCGCTCGCGCAGCGCGACTACCAATCTGCTGCGCTTGCTCCGACTGCCGAAACCGTTGCAGGCGATGGTAATGGAGGGTGTGCTTGAGATGGGCCATGCGCGCGCCCTGCTGGCGTTGGACGGAGCGCGCCAGATCGAAGCAGCCAACCGCGTAGCAGGGCGCGGGCATTCGGTGCGGGAGACGGAAGCCCTGGTGGCGAAGCAGTTGCGCGGGAGCGGCGTGGGCAAGAAGCGTAAGGTGGATCGCGATTTGCTTAGCCTGGAGCAGGAGACGTCCGAGCGCCTCGGCACCACCGTGGAGATCCGCCCCGGCAAGAAGCGCAGCGGACGGGTGATCGTGCACTACGCGGGCTTGGATCACCTTGAGACTTTGCTGCGAAGGTTGCGCTGACACGGCTTTACGGCCTTTGCTGCGGCGCAACATCTCGATGGAATGCTCCTTCCTAATGTTATGCTAATAGCGCTGGAATCGGCGATTTCAGTCACCGCGGATCGGGCCGGTTGATCGAGTCCGATCGGCTCTTTATAATAACGGCCGCGCAACGGGGTCTTTCTCAGAAGCCGCCACCAGCTACCGACATTCAGGCAGTTCTCGTGGTTCTTTTATTGCCGTGCGTAGCGATTTTCAGTCATCAACCGCCGGCAGTCGATGCTCAGGCGGTCAAGCAGCGCGATTCATTGATAAGAAAAGAACGAGATGCAGCACATCCAGCATAGCCTAGACTCCAGAATCTCACGAACGAACCGGTCGGACGCCAACGCATCTTCCATATGGCGTGCCCTGCTCTGCGTGTTGGCAATCCAGACAGTGTTGACCTTCGCGATTGCCGCAGGTTTTTACGTATATCAAAGAGACTTGGGGGCGCTCTGGGCTGTGCTCTATGGCGGGAGCATCGGTCTCGGAACATCCAGTCTGTCGGCCGCCAGATTGGCGCAAGCCGCGCGTCCGGACGCAAGTTTGGTCGGCCTGTATTTCGGTGCCGTGGAGCGGTTCATATTCGTGGCAGCAGCATTTGCAGCGGCATTTGCGGCGCTGAAGCTCGCGCCGGTACCGCTGCTTACGGGTTTTGCCGGCGCGCAATTGGCTTACTACTTTGCGGCAACGCGCCGCACCCGAGCAATGCATTCCGAGGATCAGCATGGCGGGTGATGCAGGCGGTAAAGATCCTGTCGAATACATTCAGCACCATTTACACAACTGGTCGATCGGATCCGGGCCCTTAGCGCTTAACCTGGACACTCTATTGTTCAGCGTGCTGTGCGGCGCCACGCTCGTCTTCATTGCCTGGCGTGTCGGACAGCGGGTCACCGTCGGCAAGCCCGGTCGTCTGCAGGGGTTTCTCGAGGTCACGGTCGAGTTCGTCAATCGACAGGTCCGCGATACCTTCTCAGGGCGCGATCCATACATCGGTCCGCTGTCGCTCACGATATTCATGTGGGTGACCATCATGAATGCCTGTGATCTTCTACCCGTGGATCTTCTCCCGCGTCTTGCCCAATGGATCGGCATGGGCTTCGGCCGTGATCCCGCGGAAGTTCATCTGCGCATCTTGCCGACCGCCGATCTCGGAACCACGTTCGCGCTCTCGCTCTCGGTGTTTGTGCTGACCATCGTTTATGGCATCCGTGCGCGTGGACTCGGCGGCTATCTCAAACGTTATCTGACGCATCCGTTCGGTATCTACGCCGCACCGATCAATATCGTCCTGTCGGTGGTCGAAGAGGTAGCCAAACCACTCAGCCTCGCGCTGCGGCTTTGGGGCAATATGTTCGCGGGTGAGCTTATCTTCATGCTCATCGCGCTGTTTGGCTACTCCGTGATTGTCGCGCCGGGGCAGCTTATCCTGACCTGGGCGTGGAGCTGGTTTGAAACCCTGGTGGTAGTGCTACAGGCCTTTATCTTTATGCTGCTAAGCATCGTCTATCTCTCGCTGGCTGTTCAGGTCGATGAGCACTGAGGTATGCACCGAGAGGACTTTTGGGCTGCCGATTATTGATTAACAGGAGTTGTTCATGAATGCTTCACTGGTCGTTGAACTTTATGCCTATACCGCGCTGGGCGTGGGCATTATTCTGGGACTTGCCGGACTTGGCTCGGCGCTGGGCTGGGGCCTGATCTGCGCGCGCTACATAGAGGGCATCGCGCGTCAGCCGGAGCTGCGCGCGCAGCTGCTGGCGCAGACGCTCTTTATGGGCGGTCTCATGGAGTCTTTTCCGTTCATCGTGCTCGGCATCTCGATGTGGTTTATTTTCGCCAACCCGTTCCTCTCCACTGCCATGGCGCAACTGTCTCATTGACGAGTCCGTGCTGAATACGAGGTACATGCCGTGAGTCTAAACGCCACACTCATCGTCGAGATCATTGCATTTTTGTTGTTTATTTATTCGTTCAAGCGCTTTTTGTGGCAGCCGATTCTCGGTGCCATGGATGCGCGCGACATCAAGATCGCCGATGGATTGGCCGCAGCGGATCGCGGCAGGAAAGATCTCGAGAGCGCGCGCGAACGCGCCTCGGAGATTATTCGCGAGGCGCGTGAGAAGGCGACCCAGATCGTCGACCACGCGAGTCAACGCGCGGACAAAATCGTCGACGAAGCGCGCGGGCAGGCCGTCGAGGAGCGCGAACAGCAGGTGCAGATGGCAAAGACCGAGATTGCACAGGAGAGCAACCGCGTGCGCGAATCATTGCGCCGTGATCTTTCCTCCGTCGCCATCGACGCCGCCCGGAAGATTCTGCAGCGCGAGATCGATCCGAGGGCCCATCAGACCCTGATCGACGAATTCGCGGCCGAAATCTGAGCGTGACGACGTAGCGGAACATGGCAGAAAAGATCACCGTCGCCCGACCCTACGCGAGGGCTGTATACGAGCTCGCCAAGGAGCGTTCGGCCTTGCCAAAATGGAGCGAGATGCTTGCCGACCTCGCCCGCATCATCGAGGTTCCGATCCTGTACCGGCTAATCCGCAGTCCACTGGCCACCCCGCAGGTCCGGGCTGCGCTCATCATCGAGATCGCCGGAGACGCGCTCGACGAACAGGGTCGTGGCCTGATTCGACTGCTGGCGGACAACCGCCGTCTTGAACTGCTGCCCGAGATCGCTGCCATGTTCGAGACCCTGAGAGGCGATGCAGAAGGAACGCTGGAAGTCGAGATGAGTGCTGCAGCGCCCATGGACAAGGAACAGCAGGAGCATATCCGGGCGGCGCTGAGCAAGCGCCTGGGACGCGACGTTCACCTGCACTCCTCCGTGGACAAGTCCCTGCTGGGCGGGGCGATCATTCGCGCCGGCGATCTCGTTATCGACGGCTCCTTGAAAAACAAACTGGAGCGCCTTGCCGGCGCCATGATTCAGTAACATGAGGCAAGGCCGACAGCCGCCTTGCGCCTCGAGAGGACAATGATGGAACTCAATGCTTCGGAGATCAGCCAACTCATCAAGAGCCGGATCGCGGATTTCGATGCCAGGGCCGAGAGCCGCGACGTAGGTACCGTGGTGTCGGTGACCGATGGCATCGTGCGCGTGCATGGCCTGTCCGACGTGATGCAGGGCGAAATGCTCGAGTTTCCGAAGAACACGTTTGGCCTCGCGCTTAACCTCGAGCGCGACTCTGTCGGTGCGGTCATCCTGGGCGAGTACGAGCACATCTCGGAGGGCGACACCGTCAAATGCACCGGCCGGATTCTCGACGTGCCGATCGGGCCCGAGCTGCTCGGCCGCGTCGTCAACTCACTTGGACAGCCGATCGACGGCAAGGGCCCGATCAACGCCAAGGAGCGCGACATCATCGAAAAAGTAGCGCCGGGCGTAATCTGGAGAAAGTCGGTTTCGCAGCCGGTGCAGACGGGCCTGAAGTCGATCGACGCCATGGTGCCGGTCGGGCGCGGCCAGCGCGAACTGATCATAGGTGATCGCCAGACGGGAAAAACGGCGGTGGCAATCGACACGATTATCAACCAGAAGGGCAAGGATCTATTCTGCGTCTACGTGGCAATCGGACAGAAGGCCTCGACCATCGTCAACGTGGTACGCAAGCTCGAGGAGCACGGCGCGATGGAATACACCATCGTGGTTGTTGCGTCGGCCTCCGAGTCCGCCGCATTGCAGTACATCGCCCCCTACTCAGGCTGCACCATGGGCGAATATTTCCGCGACCGCGGCCAGGACGCACTGATCATTTACGACGATCTGACCAAGCAGGCCTGGGCCTATCGACAGATTTCGCTGCTGCTGCGCCGTCCCCCTGGACGCGAAGCTTATCCAGGCGACGTGTTCTACTTGCACAGCCGCCTGCTCGAACGCGCGGCACGCGTCAACGAGGCGTGGGTCGAGCGCTTCACCGGCGGTAAAGTGAAGGGCAAGACCGGGTCCCTTACCGCTTTGCCGATCATCGAGACGCAGGCCGGTGACGTCACTGCGTTTGTGCCGACCAACGTGATTTCGATCACCGACGGCCAGATCTTTCTCGAGACCGACCTGTTCAACGCCGGTATCCGTCCGGCGATCAACGCCGGCGTTTCGGTGTCGCGCGTGGGCGGTGCGGCGCAAACCAAGATCATGAAGCGGCGCGACACCGGCGGCGGCGTGCGCCTGGCGCTGGCTCAGTACCGCGAGCTCGCGGCGTTTGCACAATTCGCCTCCGACCTCGACGAAGCCACCCGCAAACAGCTCGAGCGCGGCCGGATGGTGACCGAGCTTATGAAGCAGCCGCAGTACATGCCGCTGCAGGTATGGGAGATGGCGCTCACGCTGTTTGCGGTCAACAACGGATATTTCGACGACATTGAAGTGAAGAAGGGGCTTGCGGCTGAGAAGTCGATGCGCGACTACGTGAACGAGAAATATGCCGAATTGGTCGCTCGCATGGAAGACAAGAAAGACCTCTCGGCTGAAGACGAGAAGACGCTCAAGGGCGCGGTCGAAGACTGGAAGAAGAACGGAACGTTCTGAACTGAGCCAGCGCTATGCCAGGCACCAAAGAAATACGCAACAAGATCAAGAGTGTCCAAAACACTCGCAAGATCACTAAGGCGATGGAGATGGTGGCCGCATCGAAGATGCGAAAGGCGCAGGAGCGCATGCGCGCGACGCGGCCCTATGGAGAAAAAATCCGCAACGTCGCGGCACACCTCCATCACGCAAACCCGGAGTATCGCCATCCATTTCTCGTCGCACGCGACACGGTCAAGCGCGTGGGAGTAATCGTGATCACGACCGACAAGGGGCTTTGCGGAGGCCTGAATACCAACGTGCTACGCATGGTGCTTGGGCAGTACAAGGAGTGGCAGGCGCAGGGCGAAACGGTCGAGGTCTGCTGCTTCGGCAACAAGGGCCTCGGATTCATGCAGCGCCTCGGCGCGAACATCGTTTCGCAGGGAGTCCAGCTCGGTGACCGGCCGCAGCTCGACAAGTTGATCGGCGCGGTGAAGATAATGCTCGATGGCTATATCGAAGACCGCTTCGACCGCCTGATGTTGGTCTATACGCGTTTCATCAATACCATGAAGCAGGAGCCCGTCATGGAGCAGCTTCTGCCGCTTTCGGGCGAGCGCATAGGTGCGGCGGAAGGGAGCTGGGACTATATCTATGAGCCGGAAGCAAAGGCCGTGCTCGAGCAGGTGCTGACGCGCTACGTCGAAACGATTATCTTCCAGGCCGTGGCGGAGAACATGGCTTCGGAGCAATCTGCACGGATGGTGGCGATGAAGGCTGCATCCGACAACGCCGCTACGCTGATCGACGAGTTGACCCTGGTGTACAACAAGAACCGCCAGGCCGCGATCACCAAGGAGCTTTCGGAAATCGTCGGCGGCGCCGCCGCCGTGTAACGGAATATCAGTCTAGGAAAACGTTATGGCACAAGCAGAAGGCAGAATCGTCCAGTGCATCGGCGCCGTGGTTGACATCGAGTTCCCGCGTGAATCGATGCCAGGCATCTACGATGCCCTGGTTCTGGCGGACACGGGAGAGGCCGCCGGGCTGGCGGAAAAGGGTCTTACCTTCGAGGTCGAACAGCAGCTCGGCGACGGAGTGGTGCGCTGCATCGCGATGGGTTCGGGCGATGGCCTGCGTCGCGGCATGAAGGTGAAGAGCACTGGCATTCCGATTTCGGTGCCGGTGGGTCAAGGCACGCTCGGACGAATTATGGACGTGCTCGGCCGGCCGATCGACGAAGCCGGCCCGATCAAGACCGAGGAGCGCCGCTCAATCCACCAGCAGGCACCCAAATTCGACCAGCTTTCTCCCTCGGTCGAGCTGTTGGAAACTGGCATCAAGGTGATCGACCTCATCTGCCCGTTCGCCAAAGGCGGCAAGATCGGGCTGTTCGGCGGCGCAGGGGTGGGCAAGACGGTCAACATGCTCGAGCTCATCAACAACATTGCGACCCAGCACTCGGGCCTGTCGGTGTTCGCCGGCGTCGGCGAGCGCACGCGCGAGGGAAACGATTTCTATCACGAGATGGCGGAAGCGGGCGTGATCAAACTGGACAACATTTCCGAGTCCAAGGTGGCAATGGTTTTCGGGCAGATGAACGAGCCGCCGGGCAACCGCCTGCGCGTGGCGCTAACCGGCCTGACCATGGCCGAAAGCTTCCGCGACGAGGGCCGCGATATCCTGTTCTTCGTCGACAACATCTACCGCTTCACCCTCGCCGGCACCGAGGTTTCGGCGCTGCTCGGTCGCATGCCGTCGGCAGTGGGCTATCAGCCGACGCTGGCGGAGGAGATGGGCCGGCTTCAGGAGCGAATCACCTCGACTAAAACCGGCTCCATCACGTCGATCCAGGCGGTGTACGTGCCCGCTGACGACCTGACCGACCCATCGCCCGCTACTACCTTCGGCCACCTCGATGCCACCGTCGTGCTGTCGCGCGACATCGCGTCGCTCGGCATTTATCCGGCGGTGGATCCGCTCGACTCCACCTCGCGTCAGGTCGACCCGAACACCATCGGCGAGGAGCACTACAACACTACCCGAGCGGTGCAAGCGACGCTGCAGCGCTACAAGGAACTGCGCGACATCATCGCGATTCTAGGCATGGACGAGCTCGCGCCGGAGGACAAGCTTGCGGTGGCGCGCGCGCGCAAGATCCAGCGCTTCCTGTCGCAGCCCTTCACGGTGGCGCAGAACTTCACCGGCACGCCGGGGAAGTACGTGACGCTCAAGGACACGATCAAGGGCTTCAACATGATCGTCAACGGCGAGTGCGACAGCCTCCCCGAGCAGGCCTTCTACATGGTCGGCCCGATCGAGGAAGCCTTCGACAAGGCGAAGACCCTGCAATAGGGTACTGTCATGGCAAATACCATCCACGTCGACGTGGTCAGCGCCGAGGAGTCGATCTTCTCAGGCGAGGCGGAGTTCGTCGTCTTGCCGGGCGAGCTGGGCGAGCTGGGGGTTTATCCCCAGCACGCGCCCTTGATCACGCGCCTCCGACCCGGGGCAGTGCGCATAAGGCCGGCAGGCGGTGGGGACGAACAGCTTATTTTTGTTGCCGGCGGTATCCTGGAGGTACAGCCCAAGGTGATCACGGTGCTGGCGGACACCGCGATCCGAGGGGTTGATCTCGATGAGGCGAAGGCCAACGAGGCGCTGGAAAGGGCCGAGGAGGCGCGCCGCAACGCGCGCGACAAGCAGGAGATCGCCGCGGTCGAGAGCGAGCTTGCGATGCTTGCGGCACAGCTCGCCGCGATTAGAAGGCTGCGCAAGCGCTAGCGAAGGCCGGGTCCTCTGGGGGCCGCATGATCTGCGTCAATGGCGTGCGAGGTCTCTGCTACGTCCAGGCGTCTGCCGCGCGTGACGCGAGGCGCTGACGCAACGCGTCAGGAGAGTTTGATATCCTCGAGGCTGAAGGCCTAGACCTGTGCGCACGCGGACTGCGCGACGCGGCAGACGGCTCCAGCCGGTCATGGCTCATTTTGGCCGTCACGATTCTTCTGTGCAAAGGTAAGTCATGACGCGCCCCGATGGCGGCGAACTATCCGACTGGTCCCTTGAGTCCGAGACGGCGGAACGCCTGCGTACGCTGCTACACCGCCGCGGGTTGGGGCGATTGCGACCGAGCGAGCATTCGCCCGGCCGCTTGGTCGCCCTCGCGGTGCTGGTCGGTATCACCGGCGGGTTTGGTGCGGTGCTGTTCCGTGACCTGATCGGCTTGGTGCACAACTTGATGTTCCTGGGCAAGTGGTCCATGACCTATGACGCGAATCTGCACACGCTCGAGTCGCCGTGGGGCGCGTGGATCATCGCGGTGCCGGTAATCGGCGGCTTGGTCGTCGCGTTCATCGTCAAGAACTTCGCGCCCGAGGCGAAGGGGCATGGCGTGCCGGAAGTGATCGACGCGATCTACTACCGCGCCGGCATCATCCGGCCGGTAGTGACGCTGATCAAGGCGCTCGCCTCGGGGATCTGCATCGGCACCGGCGGTTCGGCCGGGCGCGAAGGCCCGATCGTGCAGATCGCCTCGGCCCTAGGCTCGACGGTTGCCCGCCTCACCCGGCTACCCGAGTGGCAGCGGATTACGCTGGTGGCTTGCGGCGGCGCGGCGGGCATCGCCGCGACCTTCAACACCCCGATCGGTGGCCTGCTGTTCGCAATCGAGCTTATCCTGCCCGAAATCAGCGCGCGCACCGTGATTCCAGTTGCGCTTGCCGCGGGCGGCGCGACTATCGTCGGGCGCGCGTATTTCGGCGACTATCCCGCGTTCGATATCCCGGCGCTCACTCTGCCGGCGTCCTACCAACTCTCGCTAGGACCTATCGCCGCCTACGCAGTGCTTGGGGCCCTGTTCGGTGTCCTGTCGTTCGTCTACATCCGCTCGATCTACGCGTTCGAGGACCGGTTTGAAAAGCTGCCTGGCGGCTACTACGGCCAGCACGTGCTCGGCATGGCGATGGTGGGAACGATGTTCTATCTGTGCCATCGCTACCTCGGTCACTACTACATCGAGGGCATCGGTTACGCTACGGTGCAGGACACGCTCACGCAGGCGCTCACCAACCCCTACATTCTCCTGCTGGTGTTCCTGCTCAAGCTGATTGCAACCTCACTCACCCTCGGTTCGGGCGGCTCGGGCGGCATCTTCTCTCCGTCGCTCGTCATGGGCGCCACCTTCGGCGCCGGGTTCGCGCTGCTCGCGAACTCGGTTGCACCCGGTCTGCAGCTCGATGTTGCGGGCACCGCGGTGATCGGCATGGCCTCGCTCGCGGGGGCGGCGACCGGGGCGGTGGTCACTGCGATCGTCATGATTTTCGAAATGACGCGCGATTACAACATCATCGTGCCCCTCATGATCACCGTATCGATCGCCTACGGTGCGCGCCGTCTGCTGATCACCGACAGCATCTACACCATGAAACTGACGCGTCGTGGCCATCTTATTCCGGACGCATTTCACACCAACCTGTACATGCTGCGTACGGTGGCGGACTTCATTCGCACCCCGATGCAGCTGTGCGATGCAGATCTGCCGGTGGCAACGCTGTTCGAGGGACTGCAGCGGCAGACTTTCGTTCCGCACGTGCTGGTAGCCCGCGACGGGAAGGTGCAGGGCGTGCTTTCCTCGCGCCGTATCGTGCACATGCTGAGGCGAGGCAACAAGGCGGGAACGGTCGGTGAGCACGCTCGTCCGGGTTATGCGGTGGTGACCGCGCAGGACCTGATTTTCGATGTGCTGGCGCGCCTGCGCGAGAGCGGAGTCGACATTGCGCTGCTCACGCGCGAAGGCAAGCTTGACGGTGCGGACGACATCACCGGGATCGTGACCTGGAACGACATTCTGCTGCACGGAAACATTCCGCTGCCGCTGCGCCGGCGCCGGCGCCCGGAGGCCAAACACGCCGCGTAGGCCGGTCGCCGTAGCAGCGGCAGCACGCGTCGGGCAGAATATTGCCTGGCAGCAGGTGTACGTAAAGTCGAAAGAGGCGGCATGAGCTACGAATTTGATCAATTCATCACCGAGGTACGCCAGACGTTGCGGCGCGGAAGTGGACCTGCCGAGCTGGACGAGGTTCACCGGCGGCTGGCGCTACTGCTTGCCAATAGCGCCTTTGTAGAGCGGAATTGCGGTCGGGACGCCACGGGCGGGTTGCATCGCCTTCACATCGACGACGAGCTCGGATTCGAGGTGCTCGCTCACGTCAACGAGAAATCGCGCAAGTCACCGCCCCACGATCACGGCGCATCGTGGGCGATCTACGGCCAGGCGATTGGCTACACCGACATGACGGAGTACCGCCGCGCGGACGACGGCAGCAACCGCGAACAGGCCAAGCTGGAGCAAACGCGGAGCTACAGGCTGAAACCGGGCGAGGTGGGAATTTTCGCCGGCAGCGCGATCCACGCGATCGACTATCCGGATAAGTCGCGCTTCATTCGCATCACCGGAACCAATCTCGATGCGATCGAGCGCTTGGCTTACGACGAACAGACCGGCAGCATCAGGCGAATGGGCGCGCAGCAGGCGACCTGATGAGCGACGCTTTCGGCATTCTGTCGTACGGCGCCTACCTTCCTAGGCGTCGTTTGCAGCGCGAGGCCATCGCGGCCGCGAACGGCTGGTTCAACCCGGGCCTGCGCGGCCTCGCCAAGGGCGAGCGCGCGATGGCGAACTGGGACGAGGACTCGGTCACGATGGCGACCGAGGCGGCGCGCGACTGCCTGACGGGCGTACGCCCGGCGTCAATCGGTCAGCTGATTCTCGCTTCGACCACGCACCCTTACGACGATCGGCAGAATGCCGGGATTGTGGCGACTGCGCTGCACCTCGGCTCGGCCTTGCGCGTGCTCGACGTGACAGGCAGCCTGCGCGCCGGCACTTCGGCGCTGGCGACGGCGCTCACCGCGGGCGGGAGCGCGCTGGTTGCCGCGGGAGAGCACCGCCTCACCAAGGCTGCGAGCCTGCAGGAAATGCACTACGGCGACGGCGCCGCGGCGCTGTTGATCGGGCGCGGCGCGCCGATCGCGCAACTGGTGGCCGCGCACAGCGAGACGGTCGACTTCGTGCACCAGTATCGTGGCCATGACCGGGCCCACGACTACGCCTGGGAAGAACGCTGGATCCGCGACGAGGGTTACATGAAGATCGTGCCGGCAGTGCTTGCGGCGCTGTTCGAAGCCTCGGGCACTACAGGATCGACGGTGACGCACTTCTGCATGCCATGCACGCTGCCGCGCGTGGCGGCGGCGCTCGCGAAGCGCGTCGGCTTAGCCGAGAGCGCACTGCGGGACAACCTGGCTGCGGTCTGCGGCGACACCGGTGCCGCGCATCCGCTGCTGATGCTGACGCACGCGCTGCAGGAAGCCGAACCCGGTGACCGGATTCTGGTCGCGTCGTTCGGCCAAGGCTGCGACGCGCTGCTGTTCGAGGTTACGGACGCAATCGCAAAGCTGCCGCCGAGGGCGGGTGTAAAGGGCGCGCTCGCGCGCCGCAAGGAGGAGTCGAATTACGAGCGCTTCCTCGCCTTCAATGACCACATTACGCTCGAGCGCGGCATGCGCGCGGAAACCGATCAAGGCACGCCGTTGTCTACCTTGTACCGCAACCGCGACATGGTGACCGGGTTGGTCGGCGGGCGTTGCCGCAACTGCGGCACGCTGCAGTTCCCGCGCGGGCGTTACTGCGTCAACCCGAAATGCAACGCGCTCGACTCGCAGGACGATCAACCGTTCTCCGATTTGAGCGCAAAGGTAATGTCCTACACTGCCGACGTGTTGACCTACAGCCCCGATCCGCCGGCGTACTACGGCATGGTGCAGTTCGACGGCGGCGGGCGCATGATGGCCGATTTCGCCGATGTCGATGACGGCAAGGTCGAGGTCGGCATGCCGATGCGCATGATGTTCCGCATCAAGGAAAATGACGCCGCGAGAGGCTTCGTGCGCTATTTCTGGAAGGCTGCGCCGGCGGCAAACCGATAGGAGGTCCGATATGGCAAGCGGAATCCGCGACAAGGTGGCGATCCTCGGCATGGGTTGCTCGAAGTTCGGTGAGCGCTGGGATCGCAACGCCGAAGACCTCATGGTCGAGGCGTTCGAGGAGGGGCTAAAAGACGCCGGTATCGAGCGCGACCAGATCGAAGCGGCATGGTTCGGCACGGCGATCGAAGAGCAGCACGTGGGCAAGTCCGGCATCCCGCTTGCGATGACATTGCGCCTGCCATACATCCCGGTTACCCGGGTCGAGAACTACTGCGCCACCGGGACCGAGGCCTTCCGCGGTGCGGTCTATGCGGTTGCCTCGGGCGCGGTCGACATCGCGCTCGCGCTTGGCGTCGAAAAGCTCAAGGACACCGGCTACGGAGGGCTGCCGCAGCGCGGCCGTGGAGGCCTGAATAACTTCTTCTGGGCCAACATCTCGGCCCCCGGCTCGTTCGCACAGCTGGCGGCGGCCTACCGCGCCAAGCACCGCGTCGACGCGAAGGACTTGAAGCGCGCCATGGCGCATATCTCGGTCAAGAGCCATGACAACGGTGCCAAGAACCCCAAGGCGCATCTGAGGAACCGGATCACCGAGGACGATGTGATGAACGCACCGATGATCGCCGACCCGCTCGGGCTGTACGACTGCTGCGGCGTTTCCGACGGCTCGGCCTGCGCGATCGTCACCACGCCTGACATCGCGCGCGGGATGGGCAAGAAGGATCTCGTCGCGGTCAAGGCGCTGCAACTCGCCGTGTCCAACGGGCAGGAGGCGCAGTTCGGGGAATGGGACGGCTCGTATTTCGCCACCACCCGAGTGGCAGCAAAGCGCGCCTATCGCGAAGCCGGCATCGACGATCCGCGCAAGCGCATCTCGATGTTCGACGTGCACGACTGCTTCTCGATCACCGAGCTGGTGACCATGGAGGACCTCGGCATTTCCGAGGAAGGCAAGGCGATCGACGACGTTCTAGACGGCTTCTACGACGCGTCCGGAAGAGTCCCGTGCCAGATCGACGGCGGCCTGAAGTGCTTTGGCCACCCGATCGGGGCCTCCGGGCTGCGCATGCTGTACGAGATGTACCTGCAGCTCTCGGGACGCGCCGGAGAGCGGCAACGCCCCGACCCGGTGCTCGGCATGACCCACAATCTCGGGGGTTTCCCGAGCCAGAACGTTTCGTCGGTCACCATCGTCGGCAGTTACGGCGCCTGACGCTGGGCCGAAGCCGGCGAGCGGCGAATCGAAGCCAGGGAGGAGGACCAGCTTCGATTCGGGCGCTCGCCGCCGCTGTTCAAGTGTGTGCTTACTCTTATCGAATTCCCTTGATATGAAGGAAGTGGGCCAGGCACATTCGACGCCGAGCGGAAACTCGCCGTAGGCGTTCATAGCGAGCCCTGGCCTGCGAGCAGGAGCGCAACCCCTGCCAGCACGATGCCGGTCGCGAGCCCCAGGGCGGCGGCAAGAGTGACAAACGCGATCAAGTCGGCGGCGATGAGCCGCGCACGGTTTGAGTGTCTAATGTTTTTCATGCTTGCATTGAAACCCTGAAACGGGGCGGGCCAGTGGGCCGTTGCGGGCAAGCCGGAGAGCAATTCTGGCAATCCGGTGGCAGCACGCGCCGTGACCGGATCGATCGGATATATTCACCGCATGGCCCGCCGCATCGCGATCGTCGAGGACGATCCCGCCATCCGTGCAAACTACGCCGACGCGCTGCGCAAGCACGGCTTCGACATCGCGGCTTACGGCAATCGGCCGGAGGCGCTCGCAGCGATGAAAGCCAGGCTGCCCGATCTTGCCATCATCGACATCGGGCTCGGCGCCGACGTCGACGGCGGATTCGACCTTTGCCGCGAGCTGCGGGCTTTGTCGGCCGCATTGCCGATCATCTTTCTCACCGCGCGCGACAGCGACTTCGACGTGGTCTCCGGGCTGCGCTTGGGCGCCGACGATTACCTTACCAAGGACATTAGCCTGCCGCACCTGGTGGCGCGCATTGCCGCCTTGTTTCGTCGCGCCGAAATTGCGCGCGCGCCGCAAGCGAGCGAGGAGACGCTCGAGCGAGGGGCGCTGACGCTCGACCTCAAGCGCTTCAGCGTCGCCTGGAACGGGAAGCCCGTGCCGCTGACGCTGACCGAATTCTGGATGGTGCATGCACTGGCGAAGTTTCCCGGCCACGTGAAAAGCCGCGAGCAGCTCATGCACGACGCGCAGCTGGTGGTCGACGACAGTACCGTGACGTCCCACATCAAGCGCATCCGTCGCAAGTTCGTCGCCGTCGACGAGATGTTCGACCAGGTCGATACCGCGTACGGCATGGGCTACCGCTGGAAGGCGTAGAGGCTGCCATGCGCCTGCGGATCAGCCTGCGCGCCAAGCTCGCGCTGGTATCGCTCGCGCTGCTTGCGCTACCGCTGGCGGGCGTGCTGTACGTCAATGAGATGGAGCGCTTCTTGCTCGAAGGCGAGGAATGGACGCTGCTCGCCACCGCGCGCGCGGTGGCGACCGCCCTGCATGACCGGCCCCAGCTGCTCGCCGCCGTCCCCGAGCGCGACGATGATGCCCTGCGAAAGGAGGCGGAAGAAGAGTTGCGCAGGCTCGCTCAGCGCGAGGGCCGAAGCGAAGAGCAGGCGCCGAGCGTCGCACTGGCGCGCGAAGCGGGAATTGATGCCGGGCCCGCGCAGCAGGAGATTGCCGCCATCCTGCGCGGGGTGCAGCGCTCGAGCTCGCGCATCTGGGTCGTCAACAGCCGCTATCAGGTACTGGCGCTCGCCGGCAGCCTGCGCCGGGCCTCGCCGCCGGACGAACCGGATACCCTGCAGGAGCTTTGGCGGCGGGCGATCGGCTGGCTGATCCAGCGTCCGACCGAAGACTTTACCGAGGCCCTGCCCGACGACGTGCTTGCCACCGGGCGCGACATTACCGCGGCGCTTCAGGGCACACCCGGCACGCGCATGCGCCGCACCCCCGACGGTCGTGCGGTGGTGTTGTCTGCTGCCTACCCGATCTGGAACGGCGACGACGTCGCGGGCGCAGTGGTGGTGGAGGAAACCACCAATCCTATTGTTTCGTTGCGCAGCGCCGCGCTCGAGCGCCTGCTGCTGCTGACGCTTGCCGCCTTCGCCGGCGCGGGGGGAATCCTGATCGCGTATGCAACGCGACTTTCGCATCGCATTCGCCGGCTGCGCGACGAAGCGGAGTCGGCGATCGACGCCCGGGGCCGCATCAGCCGCCTGGCCGCGGGCTCCGATGCGGGAGACGAGATCGGAGATCTATCGCGCAGCTTTTCCGCCATGCTGGCGCGGCTCGCGCAGCACCATGCCTATCTCGAGAGCATGGCCGACCGGCTGTCGCACGAACTACGCACGCCGATCGCCGTCGTGCGCTCGTCGCTCGAAAACCTCCAGCTCGCGCCGTCTCAGCAGGAATCGCGCCTGTACATTGCGCGCGCCGAGGAAGGTCTCGCGCGGCTCAATACGATCCTGCAGCGCATGACCGAGGCATCGCGCCTCGAGCAGGGACTGCGCAGCGCGGATCGCGAACGCTACGACCTCGTCCCCGTGGTGCGCGGCTGCGTCGAGGGTTACCGCCTCGCGTACCCGAACACGCGCATTGCGCTCTCGCTGCCGGAGCGGCGCGTCGATATCGAGGGTTCTCCCGACCTTGCGGCCCAGCTGCTCGACAAACTGGTGGAAAACGCGGTGGACTTTTGCCGCACTGGGGAGCCGATACGGGTCGAGCTCGAAGAGCGGGATGGTGAGGCAGTGCTGAACGTCGAGAACAAGGGGCCGCTGCTACCCGAGGACATGCAGGGCAGGTTATTCGAGTCGATGGTCTCGGTGCGCGGCGAGCGGCGTCCGGGCGCGCCGCACCTAGGCCTGGGGCTGTACGTAGCGCGCTTGATCGTCGAGTTTCACGGCGGCTCGATCGCCGCCGAGAATCTGTCCTCGGCAGACGGGGTCGCGGTGCGCGCACGTTTTCAGGTCGCCTGGCGCTAGAATCCCGCCTTCTCACTCTCTTCTGATCCCATTGGAAGACTACGATCTGCTGGTCGTCGGCGGCGGCATCAACGGCGCCGGCGTTGCGCGCGATGCCGCCGGGCGCGGGCTCTCGGTGCTGCTGGTCGAACGAGGTGACCTCGGCAGCGCGACCTCGTCCTGGTCGTCGAAACTGATCCACGGCGGGCTGCGCTACCTGGAGTACTACGAATTTCGACTCGTGGCCGAGGCGCTCGCCGAGCGCGAGGTGCTGCTCAGGGTCGCTGGGCACCTGGTGTCGCCGCTGCGCTTCGTCATGCCACACGTGCCCGAGCTCAGGCCGCGCTGGATGATTCGCGCAGGCCTTTTCCTGTACGACCATTTGGGCCGCCGAACCACGCTGCCCGGATCGCAGGCGGTGCGCCTTGATCGCACGCCATTCGGCTCGGGCCTGAAGCCAACGCTCAAATACGGCTTCGTGTATTCCGATTGCCGCGTCGACGACGCCCGACTTGTGGTCGTCAATGCGATCGCAGCACAGGCTCTCGGCGCCGAGGTTCTCACTCGCACCGAATGCGTTTTGGCACGGCGCGAGGGCGGCGTCTGGCGCGTGACACTTCGTTCCGCCGATGACGGCCAGCGCGAGGTGAATGCACGCGCGATTGTCAACGCCTCTGGCCCCTGGGTCAAGCGCGTGCTCAATGAGCGCCTTGGGCAACCGAGCCGGGACGACGTGCGCCTGGTGCGGGGCAGTCATCTGGTCCTGCCGCGCCTGTACGAAGCGGACCACGCCTATATCCTGCAGAACGACGACCGGCGCGTGGTGTTCATGGTCCCCTTCGAACAGCGCTTTACGCTGGTGGGCACCACCGACATGCGGCACGAGGGCGACCCGATGCACCCGGAAGCGACCGCCGGAGAGGCCGAGTACCTTTGTACCGCGGTAAACCGCTATCTCGCGAGACCGATCTTGCCAGCGCAGACCGTGTGGCGCTACGCGGGAGTGCGCCCGCTCTACGACGACGGCACGAGCGACCCTTCCGCGATCACCCGCGACTACACGCTGCGCGTCGACGATCTCGACGGCGCTGCGCCGGTGCTGTCGATTTTCGGCGGCAAGATCACCACTTATCGCCGGCTCGCCGAGCACGCGCTGAAGAAGCTCGAGCCCTACTTTCCCGGCATGAAGGCGCAGTGGACCAGTCGCGTGCCGCTGCCCGGTGGAGACTTCAGCGGCCGCACTTCGGCGCAGGCCTTGTCCGCCATTGCCGCGCGCTACACCGGATTGCCTCAGGAAACGCTCGGCGGCGTGCTGCGCAGACACGGGACTTTGGCGGCCGAGGTGCTGGGTGAGGCGCGCGCGGCGTCCGACCTGGGCGAGGACTTCGGCGCCGGCCTGTGCGAGCGCGAATTGCGCTACTTGCAGGAGCGCGAATGGGCTTGGTCGGCCGAAGATGTGTTGTGGCGGCGCACGAAGTGCGGGCTATTCATGACGTCGCCGCAGCGGGTGCGCGTCGCGGAGCGTGTCGGACGATGAAGCCGCTCAGCGAGCTGCGCGACCCGCGGCGCATTCGCGGCTTGCTGTTCGACATCGACGACACGCTTACGACCGACGGGCAACTCACGGCGCAGGCCTTTGCCGCGATGGAACGCCTCAAGCGCGCCGGCAGACTGGTGCTGCCGATCACCGGCCGGCCGGCAGGCTGGTGCGATCACATCGCGCGCATGTGGCCGGTCGACGCGGTGGTGGGCGAGAACGGCGCGTTCTATTTCTGGCACGATGCGGCAGGCGCGAAGCTGCGCAAACGCTACATGGACTCGGACAACGCACGAGCGAGCCACCGCGCGGCCTTCGACGCGATCACCCGACGCATCCTCGCCGAGGTCCCGGGCTGCGCGCTGGCATCCGACCAGGCCTACCGCGAGAACGACCTCGCGATCGACTACTGCGAGGACGTGGCGTCGCTGCCGCTGGAGGTCGCCGAGCGGATCGCGGCGCTCATGCGCGAGGCCGGAATGAGCGCGAAGATCAGTTCGATCCACGTCAACGGCTGGTTCGGCCGCTACGACAAGCTCTCAACGACGCGACTGCTGATGCAGGAACGCTTCGGCACGGAACTTGACGCCGAAAACACCGCTTTCGCC
Organism: Burkholderiales bacterium; assembly: GCA_050741415.1. GTDB lineage: Bacteria > Pseudomonadota > Gammaproteobacteria > Burkholderiales > SG8-39 > DAHVFK01. The sequence continues at coordinate 47,265 of JBOIFB010000002.1, forward strand.
TTCCTCGGAGATTCCCCGAACGACGCACCGATGTTCGGCTTCTTCCACAACTCGATCGGCGTGGCGAACGTGTCGCGATACGCCGGCCACCTCGCCGTCGCGCCGAAGTACGTGACACGCGCAGCTGCCGGCGCCGGATTTGCCGAGCTCGTGGCGCGCCTTCTGGGAGAGTCTTGATGCACTGGTGGGCGGTCTATCTCGCGATCGGGGCTGCGGTCGGATTCCTCGCCGGGCTGCTGGGTGTCGGCGGCGGCATGATCACGGTGCCAATTCTGGTATTCGTCTTCAGTGCCAAGGGCTTCCCGCCCGATCATATGATGCACCTGTCGCTCGCCACGGCGATGGCAACGATCCCCTTCACTTCCGCTTCCAGCGTGCGCGCGCATCACGCGCGCCAGGGCGTCGAATGGAGCATCGTGCTCGGCATGCTGCCGGGCCTCGCCCTGGGCGCGCTGCTCGGCGCGCTGGTCGCCGGCGCGGTTCCTTCACGGCCGCTGGCGATCTTCTTCACCGTGTTCATCTTCTACGCCGCGTTCAACATGTTCCGCAACGTGCGGCCCAAGGCCGCGCGCGAGCTGCCCGGGCGGCTCGGCCTCGGCGTCGCGGGCGGGGTGGTCAGCTTCCTCGCCAGCTTTCTCGCGGCGGGGGCGGCATTCATGACCGTGCCGTTCATGACCTGGTGCAACGTGCCGCTAAAGCGGGCGATCGGCACCGCGGCGGCGATCGGCTTTCCGCTCGCGCTCGCCTCGACCGCAGGCTACGTGTACGCGGGCTGGGGCGTGCCCGGGCTGCCCGCTGGCACGCTCGGCTTCGTCTACCTGCCGGCGCTCGTCCTGGTGGCCGCGACGAGCGTGCTGACCGCGCCGTGGGGGGCGCGCGTGTCGCACCGCTTGCCGGTGCGCCAGTTGCGGATCGTCTTCGGATTGCTGCTGCTCGCGATCGCACTGCGCATGCTGTCGGCTCTGTGGTAATAAGGTGCCACCCGATCTCCACCAGAGAGGATAGCTGCATGCCGGGCCCCTTATCGCATATCCGCGTCCTTGATCTCTCGCGCGTCCTCGCGGCGCCATGGGCCGGGCAGAACCTCGCCGATCTCGGCGCCGAGGTGATCAAGGTCGAGCGGCCGCTCAAGGGCGACGACTCGCGCGCATTCGGTCCGCCGTGGCTGAAGGACCCCGCGGGCAAGGACACGGGCGAGTCCGCCTACTTCGCCTGCGCCAATCGCGGCAAGAAGTCGATCACCGTCAATCTCGCCGCTGCGCATGGCCAGCGCATCGTGCGCGAGCTGGCGGCGAAGTGCGACGTGCTGCTGGAAAATTACAAGCCCGGCGATCTCGACCGCTACAGTCTGGGTTACGAAGCGCTGAAGGAGGTGAATCCGAAGCTGGTGTATTGCTCGGTCACCGGCTTCGGCCACAGCGGCCCGTACCGCGACCGGCCCGGCTACGACTTCATGATCCAAGGCATGGGAGGACTCATGAGCGTCACCGGCGAGCGCGACGACCTGCCCGGCGGCGGGCCGCAAAAGGCGGGCATCCCGGTCGCCGACATCATGACCGGGATGTACGCGACGATCGCGGTGTGCGCGGCGCTCGCGCATCGTGCGGAAACCGGAACGGGACAGCACCTCGATCTGGCTCTGCTCGACTCCCTTGTAGCCGTGCTGGCGAACCAGGGCGCGAATTACCTGGCGACCGGCGTTCCGCCGCAGCGGCTGGGAAATGCGCACCCGAACATCGTCCCTTACCAGACGTTCAAGACCGCGGACGGCGATGTGATCCTCGCCTGCGGGAACGACAACCTGTTCCGCAGGTTCTGCGAGGTGGCGCTGTGCCAGCACCTGGTGTCCGACGCGCGCTTCGCGACCAACGGCAAGCGGGTGGAGAACCGCGCGGAACTGACTGCGATCCTGGACGGCATTTTCCTCGCCCGTACCACCCGCGAATGGACCGAGGCACTGGAAGCCGCAGGCGTGCCTAACGGCCCGATCAACGACCTCGAGCGGGTGTTCCGCGAGCCGCAGGCCGTTGCGCGCGGTCTCAGGGTGGAGATCGCGCACCCGCTCGCCGGAAAGGTGTCGCTCGTGCGCAGCCCGATGCGCTTTTCGCAAACGCCGCTCGAGCACAACGTCCCCCCGCCTTTGCTCGGGCAGCACACGGACGAAATCCTGCGAGGGCTGCTCGGCAGGAGCGACGCAGACATCGCCCAGCTGCGCGCAGACGGCGCGATTTGAGCTTGCAGGCCTAGGCGGCGGCGCCGCTGGCAAGCAGCGCTTCGATTTCCGCCTTGGCGAAGCCGAACTCGCCGAGCACCTCGCGGGTGTGCTCTCCGTAGCATGGTGCCGGGCGCGCCACCCGGCCCGGAGTGGCGGAGAACTTGATCGGCAAGCCGAGCGCGCGGGTGCGGCCCGCACGCGGGTGTTCGAGCTCGACCACCATCTCGCGCGCGAGGGCCTGCGGGTCCCGGGCCATCTCGCCGATCGAATTGATCGGCCCGCAGGGAACGCCTTCGGCCTCAAGCAGCGCGATCCACTGACGCACCGTCTTGTGCCGAAGCTTCGCATTGATCAGCGGCACCAGTGCATCCAGGTTCGTCATCCGGTCGCCGTTGGTGCCAAAGCGCTGGTCCGCAAGCCACTCGGGTGCATCCAGCACGCGCGCCAGCCGTTCCCAGTTCGACTGGTTCGCGCCGCCGATGGTGAGCCAGCCGTCCTCAGCGCGGAACGCCTGGTAGGGCGCGGACAGGATGTGCGCCGACCCGCTCGGCCCCGGCGAGCGCCCGGTGGCGAAGAAGATCGCCGACTGCCAGTAGGTCTGCTGGACCCCTGCTTCGAAGAGCGAAGTGTCCACCAGCTGGCCTTCTCCGGTCCTGAGCCGATGGACATAGGCCGAGACGACGCCAAGCGCGCCCAGGATGCCTGCATTGATGTCGCAGATCGGGTTGCCGGACTTCACCGGCGCGCCACCGGGCTCGCCGGTGATCGCCATCAGGCCGGACATGCCCTGCGCGATCAGGTCGAAGCCGCCCTTGTGCGCATACGGCCCGCTGCGGCCGTAGCCGGAAATTGAACAGTAGATGAGCGCTGGGTTGACCCCTTTAAGCGCATCGTAGCCGAGGCCGAGCTTTTCCATCGTGCCCTGGCGGTAGTTCTCGGTGATCACGTCCGATCGCGCGACCATGCGCTTCAACGCTATGCGTGCGGCGGGCAGCTTGAGGTTTAACGCAATGCCGCGCTTGTTTCGGTTCATCGCCATGAACGCCGCGGATTCGCCGTTGATCTCGGGCCGGTTCATGCTGCGCGTGTCGTCGCCGCCGGGAATGCGCTCGACTTTCACTACGTCGGCGCCCATGTCGGCCAGCAGCATGCCGCAAGTGGGGCCCGCCATAATCTGCGCGAGCTCGATAACCTTCAGGCCGGCGAGCGGTCCCATTGCGACGCTCCTCGCGCTCAGGCCGCGGCGCGTTGCCCGGTCTGGTGGCATTCGGCAAGATACGCCATCGCCGCCAGGACACCCTCCCTCTTTATACCGACGCCGGCGAGCCCGAGCCCCATCTCGACCCCGGCCAGGGTTCCCATCAGCGCGAGGTCGTTGAAGTCGCCCAGGTGGCCGATACGAAACACCTTGCCGGCGAGCTTGCCCAGACCCGTGCCGAGCGACATGTCGAATTGTTCGAGGATGATCTGCCGCACCCGATCGGCGTCCTGCCCGGCCGGCAGCAGCACGGCAGTAAGCGAGGCCGAGTATTCGGCCGGATCGAGCGCGAGGACCTCCAGGCCCCAGGCGCGCACGGCACGCCGCGTCGCCTCCGCATGGCGCCGGTGGCGTGCGAACACGTTCTCCAGCCCCTCCTCCTCGAGCATCGAGATCGCCTCGCGCAGCCCATAGAGCAGGTTCGTCGCCGGGGTGTAGGGGAAATAGCCGCTCCTGCCGCTCGCCAGCATTTCGTCCCACGCCCAGT
>JBOIFB010000003.1:0-40767 GCA_050741415.1 Burkholderiales bacterium
GCCGCACTCCGCGACCGCGCTTGCGTGCTGCGAGAACGCCGCGAGCGCGCTGTCGATGCCTGCCACGTACTTGTTCCAGGCCTCCTTCGCATTGCCGATCGCCTCCCGCAGGGCCAATGCCATCGGCACGCGCTGCGAGATGTCGGGTTCCGCGGCGTCCGACGGAATGCTGCCATCGAGCCGGTAGGTCTGCCGCGCCGCGCGCGCACGTGCGCTCGAGAGCTCCGGGTCACCGCCGGCCTTGCCGCTGCGCGCGAGCCAGTAGAGCACCTCGCGCTGCAACTGTTCCGCTACCGACGCCGACGCGCTCTCGGCCATACGTCGCAACTGCTGCTCGACACGCGCCGCGATCTGACGCAGCGCCGGTTCCGGCGCAAGATCGCCACGCGCGAGCGCGTCGATCAGGGCGCCGGCGGTCCACCAGAACGCGCGCTGAGGCGGCACGGTCTGGGTCTCTTCCACCGCGTCGACCGCAGCCAGCATCTCGCCGAGCGCGGCACGATCCTCGGCGGCGCGCAGCCACTTCACGAAGCCGCGCTGATAGCGCAGGCGCTGCGTGCGCATAAACGTTTCCGACTCTTCGCGAGGCAAACGCAACGCGGGATGATCCCGCGGCGGCGCAAGAGAAAGATCGGGAAAGTACAGGTCTGATTCCGACGCAGGCGGTGCGCCGCGCGCTTCGAGCAGCGCTCGATACGCCGGAAACATCCGCAACGGCTGATCGGCCGCGCCGTCCAGCAGGTCGACGAGATACTTTCCGATCGTGCTGATCGCGCGCTCGAGCACCTGCACCGTCGCCGAGTCGCCTCTCACCCTGCCTGACTGGAGATCCGCCAGCAGCGCTTCAGCCTGCTCGAAGAATCTCGTAACGCCCTCGAGGCCCACGATCTGCACCGCGCCGCTTGCCTGGTGGAGGTGTCCCTCGCAGGCCTTCAGCTCGGCTTGCGCTTCGCATCTGCCACCAGAGGCCTGCAGAGCGGCGCGAGCGCGCTCAAGCGAAGAATCAATCTCGCTCTTCACCCAACCCAGCGGACCTATGTCGAACGCGGCGCTCATCGTCCTGTGTGCGTACAAGGCCTCCGGCTCAGAGCTTGAAATTGGCAACCGACCCGCTTAGGCCGCGCGCCAGGCCTGCGATCTGGCCGACCGAGGCCGCGGTCCGCTTGGTGCCCTCCGTCGTCTGCTCCGTGATGCCGAGAATGTTTCGCATGCTCACCGCGACGGCGCCCGCCGCCCTCGCCTGGCTCTGCGTTGTGCGCGAGATGTTTTCGATCAGTGTCGCCAGATTGCGGGAAACCGCGCCGATCTCGGTCAGCGCTTGGCCGGCCGCATCCGATAGCCGGGCGCCTTCGACCACACCCTGGGTGCTCTTTTCCATGGCGCTTACCGCGTCCTGCGTGTCGGTCTGAATCGTCCTGACGATCGCGCCGATCTGCTTGGTCGCCTCGCCCGAACGCTCGGCGAGACGTTGCACCTCTTCCGCCACAACGGTGAAGCCTCGCCCGGCTTCGCCGGCGGACGCCGCCTGGATCGCGGCATTCAAAGCCAGGACGTTCGTCTGCTCGGTGATGTCTGATATCAACTCCACGATTTCGCCGATCTCCTGCGAAGACTCCCCGAGGCGCTTGATGCGCTTGGCCGTTTCCTGAATGTGACCGCGAATCTCGTTCATGCCCGCTATCGCGTTGTGTACGGCCTGCTGCCCTTTTTCGGCCGCAGCTAGAGAGGCGCGCGCCACATTTGCGGACTCCGTGGCGCTCGCGGAAACCTGATTGATCGCACGCGCCATGCCGAGCACCTGGGTACCGGTATTGCGGATTTCCTGCGACTGGCGTTCGGCCGCAGCCAGCAGCTGGGTGGAGGTGTGCTGCGCGGACTCGGTTGCTGACGTTACCTGCGCGACGGCCGTGTTTATCCTGCCCACCAGAGTGCGCAGCTCTTCAACCGCGAAGTTCACGGAATCGGCTATCGCTCCCGTGATCTCTTCGGTCACCGTGGCGTGCACCGTCAGGTCGCCTTCGGCGAACGGCTGCATCTCGTTCATCAGACGCAGAATCGCCTCCTGGTTCTGGTCGTTCTGTCGCTTGACGGTCGCTTCCTGCGCCTCAGCCTGCTCGCGGCGCACACGCTCGTCCTGCACAAATGCATACGCCATCAGCGCTAGAACAATCACCATCGCCACGACCAGCGTCGCGATCAGGTAGATCGTCTTGTCTCCGGCGAGATGCGCCGCGTACTCGTTGGCCAGCCGCTCGCTTGAATCAAGCAGCTTCTCGGAGTCGCCGAAGACGGAATGCGCCGCACGCTTAGCCGCCACCAGGCGTTGCATGTTGCCGAGAATCGAGGCCACCGCCTCCCGGTAGCCCTTGAACGCCCCCCCAAGCTCGTCGAGCTTGGTCGCAGTCTCCGCGTCGCGCGCCGCCGGCAGCCGCAGCGCCGCGCTGCCGTTGCGCAGCCCCTCGAGCGTGGTGCGGAACACGTTGGTGTCCTTGCCGAGGAGAAACGCCACCTCCGGGTCGATGGTCTCACCCACCAGTAGCGCGTTGGCGTTCTTTGCCAGACGCTGCGTCAGCATCACCAGCTCGCCCGCAGCCGAAATTTCGCGTGTCGACGCCCCGGAGCGCAACTCGTTGGTCTGCACCTGCTCGGCCAAGTCAAGCAGCTGGGGATTCGACTCGTTCACCCGCGCCACCGCAGTGCCAAGGCCGATTAGATTGGCCTCGTCGTGTAGCAGGATGGTCGCGCTGCGTTGAGTACCCTGCCACTGCGCAGCCAGTGTCTGCAGTGCCGGACGGGCGCGTTCGGGACTCGGCGGCACTGTCACGTCGCGGACCGTGCCACCGTTTTGCAGCCGTTGCAGGATCTCGGCGAACGCGTCTCGGCTGGAGCGGACCTGTTTGAAGGCCTCCGGATTTCCCAGTAAGCCCTGCAGCGACGCCTTGCCCAGGCGCTGCGACAGCATGCGCAGCTGGCCGGCATCGGCAATGTATTGCGCCCCATACGTCGAGTTGCGGTAGTTGGACCAGACGAAATACGAAGTCGCAACCAGCAGCAGCAGGAACAGTGGAAGCAAAACGGTGAGCGGACGCCTGCGATTGCCGGGTGCGCCGAAGATGTTCAGTTTTGATGCCATGAAGCCTCCCTCGTACCGCGCTCAGTGCAGCGCAACGTCAAGAAAATCGCGCTGCGCGAGCAACTTGCCGCAATCGAGCTCGCGCCAAGTTCGACCTTCACCGTCGCGCCATGCGCTGACCGCCGATGGCGAGACGCCGCCAGAGTCGTCGAGCGGCTCGAGCTCGCTCAGGTTGCGTAGGCCAGAAAGGCGTGTCACCAGCAGCGCGATGTTCACCCCGTGCGGTTGGCCGATGAGAAGCAGCCTGTTTTCCGTTCCGCGCACCGTACCCATACCCCCGACGAAGGCTGCGAAGTCGGACACGCCGTACAACACGCCGCGGACATTGGCGACGCCGAGGAACCAGTCCCGGGTCAAGGGTACGCGTGATATCTCGGGCACGGTAAGCACCTCGCCCGAACTGTCCAGTCGCAGCAGCCAGCGACTTTCACCTGCCTCGAACGAGAGGCGGGCGCTGGGTGCAGTTTCGCCCGCAGCCGCCTTGAGCCGGTTCGCAAGGCTTTCCTGAAACTCCTTCAGACTGGCCCGTTTGGACACGCGATCAACCCAGCGCAGCGATCTTGGTCGCGAGTTCGCTGACGTTCACAGGCTTGACAACGTAGTCCCTGGCGCCCTGTCTAAGGCCCCAGACGCGATCGGTCTCCTGCGATTTCGAGGTGCACATGATCACCGGGATATGCTTGGTGGCCTCATCGCGGGTAATCTGGCGCGTGGCCTGGAAGCCGTTCGTACCGGGCATCACCACGTCCATGATCACCAAGTCCGGGAGCTCCGAGCGCGCCTTGTCGACCGCCTGCTCGCCGCTTTCGGCCAGCACGACCTGGTAACCGAGCTTGGACAGACTCTCGAGCAGGAACTGGCGATCGGTCGCCGAATCGTCTGCAACCAGGATCTTCTTTACAGGCATGATGTTATCTCCGTGGTTCTTCAGTTACTGTTGCCTACGCCGCGCGCAGCCCGTGTGCCCGCGCGCGCTGCCGCGTGCGCAGCGACCGCCCGGATCAGACTTTCTCGGGTGAATGGCTTGGTAAGGTACTCGTCGGAGCCGACCATGCGGCCGCGCGCACGGTCGAACAGGCCGTCCTTCGACGACAGCATGACGACAGGAGTCGCCGCGAACCTCGCGTTCTTCTTGATCAGCGCGCAGGTTTGGTAGCCGTCGAGGCGCGGCATCATGATGTCGACCAGCACGACATGTGGTTGATGGTCTGCGATCTTTGCCAACGCGTCGAAACCGTCTTCAGCGAGGATTACCGTGCAGCCGGCCTGCAGCAGGAAGATTTCCGCGCTGCGGCGAATGGTGTTCGAATCATCGATCACCATAACCTTGATGCCGGCCAATTCCGCCGTGTCCATCTGCGAGGAGCCCCCGTGCGCTCGTCAGGACGAGCGTATACCCGGGGCGCAACGCGTCCGCGGGTTGCAAAACAACGCAAAGTTAGACACTACGCCAATCGGTTGCGGCGCGGCGGGCAATAAATCACGCTGCGCTAAATTTCGACCATTTCGAAGTCTTCCTTGCGCGCGCCGCATTCGGGGCAGGTCCAATTGATCGGAACGTCCTCCCAGCGGGTGCCAGGAGCGATTCCCTCGTCGGGCAGTCCCGCGGCTTCGTCGTACACATAACCGCAGATCAGACACATCCAGGTGCGGTACGGGTTTTCGTCAGGCATGAGGGCCGTGCAAGCTAGGTTAAAATGGGTCGGAATCTTAGCGTATTCCGCGGCGGCGCTTGATCGCCGCGATTGGCCGCTGAGCGCGAGCTGCCCCGAATGCCTTCCCTACCGCCGATCGTGCTCACGTTCGCCGCGTCCGATCCCACCGGAGGCGCCGGGCTACAGGCCGACCTGCTGACCCTTGCTAGCATGGGCTGCCATCCCCTGTCGGTGGTCACCGCGCTCACTGTGCAGGACACGCGTGGCGTCGAGGGCGTGCTCGCGATCGACGCCGAATGGGTTGCCGACCAGGCCCGCCGCCTGCTGGAGGATATGCCGGTTGCGGCTTTCAAGCTCGGCGTTCTCGGATCGATCGAGAACGTCACTGCAGTGGCCGAGATCATATCCGATTATCCCAATGTCCCGGTGATCCTCGATCCGGTTCTCGCCTCGGGACGCGGCGACGCGCTCGCTACGGACGACATGGTCGACGCGCTGCGCGAGCTGCTGGTACCGCAGGCATCCATCGTGACGCCCAACAGTCTCGAGGCACGGCGCCTGGCCGAAGAGGACGACGATGCGGAGGAGGCGGGGGTCGAGGAGTCCGCCCGACGTCTGCTCGCGCTCGGCTGCGAATATGTCCTCGTTACGGGAACCCACGAGGCGACGGCCGAAGTGATCAACAGGTTGTACGCCGACCAAGGGTTGGTGCGCGAAGACCGCTGGCAGCGCCTGCCGGGCAGCTACCACGGCTCCGGCTGCACGCTTGCATCGGCGATCGCTGCAGCGCTCGCCAACGGCCTGGGGATGGTCGAAGCCGTCCGCGAAGCGCAGGAGTACACCTGGCAGGCACTGTCCAGCGGCTTTCGCCCCGGGATGGGCCAGCTGCTGCCGGACCGTTTCTTCTGGGCGCGCGAGGTGGACGACGAGCCCGGGCGGGACGGGCCATGAAGCTTGCCGGCCTGTACGCCATCACTCCGGACGCGACAGACAGTCAGGCGCTCATCGAGCGCGTGCGCACGACGCTGCATGGCACAGCGCCGCGCGGCTGGGCTGCATTGCAGTATCGCAACAAGCTCGCTGGAGCCGGCCAGCGCGCGGCCGAAGTCCGCGCCCTGGCGGCGCTCTGCGCCGGTTACGGCGTGCCGCTGATCGTCAACGACGACGTCGGGCTCGCGCTCGCCGCGGGCGCGGACGGCGCGCACCTCGGCAGCGAAGACGGCGACCTTGTGTCGGCACGCGCACGACTCGGCGCTCACCTGCTCGGAGCATCCTGTTATAACCGCCTCGATCTCGCGCGCCGCGCGGTGGCGGCGGGCGCAGACTACGTCGCCTTCGGCAGCGCATTCCCTTCGCCGACAAAGCCGGGCGCGGTGCGTGCGCCGCTTGCGCTGTTCGAGCAGGGGCGCGAGCTCGGCGTGCCGTTGGTAGCGATCGGCGGCATTACGCTGCAAAACGCCGCCGAAGTCATCCGTGCCGGCGCCGATTGCGTCGCAGTAATTTCGGCACTGTTCGACGCGCCCGACCCGGCCGCCCGTGCGCGTGCTTTCACCGATCTTTTTTCAACCTCTGTGAGCCCTGCCGCATGACCAGCAGAAACGAAAGCCTGTTCGCACGCGCCCAGCAATGCATTCCCGCCGGGGTCAACTCGCCGGTACGCGCCTTTCAGGCGGTCGGCGGCACGCCGCCGTTCCTCGAGCGCGCCTCGGGCGCGTACCTGTGGGATGCCGACGGAACCCGCTTCATCGACTACGTCGGTTCGTGGGGTCCAATGGTTGCCGGCCACACTCACCCGAGGGTCGTCGAGGCGGTACAGGCAGCCGCCGCACGGGCGCTGTCTTTCGGCGCGCCGACCGCGGGTGAAATCGAGCTTGCCGAGGTGATCTGCCGCCTGGTTCCATCGATCGAGATGTTGCGGCTGGTATCGTCGGGCACCGAAGCGACCATGTCCGCGATCCGCCTTGCACGCGGCTTCAGCGGGCGCGACACGATTGTAAAATTCGAGGGCTGCTACCACGGCCACGCCGACAGCCTGCTGGTCCAGGCGGGCTCGGGAGCGCTCACCTTCGGCAATCCGAGTTCCGCTGGCGTTCCGGCGACGACTGCGGCACAGACCGTGGTACTCGGTTACAACGACGCCGCGGCCACGCGCGAGCTCTTCGCCGCGCGCGGCGCCCAGGTTGCCGGCGTGATCGTCGAACCGGTGGCCGGCAACATGAATCTCGTGCTTCCTGCGCCCGGCTTTCTCGAGACCCTGCGCGAGGAATGCACGCGTCACGGCGCCGTGCTCATCTTCGACGAGGTAATGACCGGATTTCGCGTTGCGACCGGTGGCGCGCAGCAGCGCTTCGGCATCCGGCCAGACCTCACCACGCTCGGCAAAGTGATCGGCGGGGGCATGCCGGTGGGCGCGTTCGGCGGCCGACGAGAAATCATGCAGCGCATCGCGCCGCTGGGGCCGGTGTACCAGGCAGGCACGCTTTCGGGCAATCCGGTTGCGGTGGCCGCGGGCCTCGCCACGCTCGCACTGGTCGAGGCGCGGGGATTTCAGCAAGGCATTGAGGAGACCTCGAAGGCGCTTGTCTCGGGGCTTGCGGCGCAAGCGAAAAAAGCAGGTGTCGTATTCTCCGCGCAGTCGATCGGCAGTATGTTCGGTCTGTACTTTCGCGCTACGCCGCCGACGAGCTTCGCGGAGGTCATGCAATGCGACCAGGAGCGCTTCAACCGCTTCTTTCACGAAATGCTGGCGCGCGGAGTATATCTGGCGCCATCTGCGTACGAGGCGGGTTTCGTTTCCGCGGCGCACGGCACGGCCGAAGTCGAAGCCACACTCACGGCGGCGCGCGCGGCTTTTGCCGCCGTTGCCTAAGCGCGCGCCGCCAGCTTTGCGCGCAGCTCGCTCAGGTGCTGCTTGTGCACCCGCTGCTAGACCAGCGCGTGCCGCGGCACATCTTGGCGGCTCACCAGACCCTCGAATAGGGTGAGAGGAACCCACGCCTGCGCCGCTCGGCCGTCACGGGATCTGCGCCATAGGCATGCGCGCACGGATAGTCGCGATGCGCTCCGCGAGGTACGCCGTCATACGCCCGCGATCGTAGCGGCGCGGGCTCGGCAGAATAGCGGCGAGCCAAGCGGCCTGCTCCGGGTCGAGCTGGGCTGCCGAAACGCTAAAGTGGTGTCGCGCCGCCGCCTGGGCGCCGAAGACTCCGTCGCCCCACTCCGCTACGTTGAGGTACAGCTCGAGGATGCGGCGCTTGGACATGGTCGATTCGAGCATCCAGGTAATCGCGGCTTCCTCGCCTTTTCTCAGCCAAGTGCGTTCCCCCGACAGCAGCAGGTTCTTCGCCAGCTGCTGGCTAATGGTGGATGCGCCGACGACTACCTTGCCTCGCCTCTCGTTCTTTTCTATCGCCTTTTCGATCGCCTCCCAGTCGAAACCGGCGTGATCGAGAAACTTCGCGTCCTCGGAGGCCACAACCGCCCGTTTGAGGTTGACCGATATGCGCGCGTAAGACACCCAGCGCCACTCCAAACGCGCGCCGGGATCTTTTTCCCTCATGCGCTCGAGCTGCTCGCGCATGAATGCGGTGCTGGTCGGATTGTGCGTGTTCCACCACAGTACGTGAGCGAAGAACCATGCTTGGGCTAGGAGCACGACGAACGCCAGCACTGCCAGCCCATAGCGTAGGCCCTGCCACGCCAGCCGAAGCGCCCGCATCAGCCCCGCCGCAGCTCGGCGAGCACGGACCGTGTGTCGGGGCGCACGCCGCGCCAAACGAAGAACGATTCGGCTGCCTGCTCGACGAGCATGCCGGCGCCATCACTAGTGCGCACGCCCGCGTCCCGCGCGAGAGCGAGCAACGGGGTATCGCGTCCGTACACCATATCGTACACAAGCGCGCCGGGCGCGAGCAGCAACCCCAACGGCGGCAGCGGCGGCAACTCCCCCGCCATTCCGGCCGAGGTCGCGTTGACGACCAGATCGAACTGCGCCGGCGTCAGTTCGGCGTAACCGCATCCGGCCGTGCCTTCAAAGCGCGCCGCAAGCGCACGCGCCTTCTCGGGGGTGCGGTTAGCCACCACGAGCCGTTGCGGACTCTGCGCACGCAGGGACGGCAAGACGCCCTGTGCCGCACCGCCCGCCCCCATTACCAACACGCGACGGCCCCGCAAATCAAAGCCCAGATTGACCTCCAGGTCGCGCACCAATCCGACACCGTCCGTGTTGTCGCCCCATGGCGTACCGCGATCGAACACCAGAGTGTTCACCGCCTGGGCCTCGCTTGCGCGCGCGCTCACGCTCGCGCAATACCGAAACGCCTCCTGCTTGAACGGCAAGGTTACGTTGGCGCCGCGCCCTCCTGCGGCACAAAATGTCTCCGCGGTCGCGGCGAAAGCATCTAGCGGAGCCTCGATACGCACGTACTCGAGCTCCTGCCCGCAGGCCCGCGCGAACTCGGCATGAATCCAGGGTGACTTCGAATGCGCAACGGGGTTGCCGATCACCGCATAGCGATCAGGCATGCGCTATTTCGTCCAGATCTTGTCGCCCGGACCAAAGAACCAGGTCCGGGTGATGACCAGCAGGTCGGTATCCTTGCGGATATCGGGCGGAAACGGAGCGAACGGCGACGCCATGCGCACGATCTTGAACGCGGCTGCGTCAAGCACCTTAAGCCCGGACGAGCGATCTAGATCCACCGACTGCACGCTTCCGTCGGGCCGGATGGTAACGGTGAGCCGCAGGCTGCCGTAGAGCTTGCCGCGCGCCTCCGCCGGGTAATTCAGAGTGCCGATCCGCTCTACCTTCTGGCGCCAGTCGTCCTCGTACTGGGCGAACCGGTACTCGGTGGCGCGCGCGCCGATGAATTTCTTGCGCGGACGCTTCTGGTACTCCTCGACGCGCCGGTCGATCTGCGCCTGTAGCTGCATTGCGGCGAGCGACAAATCGGCCAGATCGCGCCCGGAAAGCCGCAGCTTTGGTTGGTCGGCAGGCGCAATCTGTTCGGTTTTCGGCGGCACGGCCAGGCGCGCCGCGGTCGCCTTGGCGAGCAAGCGCCGCTGCTGCTCTTCGAGCCGGTGCACGCGCCGTTGCGCCTGCACGAGGTCCCTGCCGGGTTCGCGCGGCCTGGTAACGGGAAGCGGCGTCATCGCGCGCCGTGGCTCGTCCGTATTGCCGCCGCGATCCAGGTTTGCCTGCGCCAACACGTCGGCGTGGGCGGGCTTGTCTACCGTCCTCGCGTTTACCAGCACCACCTCGAGCGGCTGGTTGGCTGAATTCCAGCGCAATGCGTCGGGATAGCGAAAGTGCACCGCGAGCAGCACCGCATGCAGAACCACCGATACCGCGATCGCGCCATAAAGCACCCGGGTCTGACGGTCGAGGCCGACCCAGAAGTCGGGCCGCCGGATCGAGTTGGTCGCGATTGCTACCTGCAAAATCCCCTCACGCGCACGGGTGGCGGATATTCTAGGCCTTTAGCCTTCGTTCGGCAGCGTTGCAATCCCGCCAGGTTCGCCTCTACCGCCTACGGTCTCGCGATAGACGCACGTTGCCGTTCGCTCGACCAGGTCGATTTCCCCGATTTCGAGTCTCACCCGCGTCCCTGACTCGAAGTCCGGCAGCGAGGGCACACGGACAGTGAGCGGCATGCCGTCTAGGCGCACCGTGCCTTCGCGCATCACCACCCCCTCGGTGGCGCGTATCCGCTCCTGGACCAGCCAGCGCAGGCACCAGTAATGCTCCATCGCCCGCTGGTGCTCATCGTAGCGCGCGTGGGTCACCTCGTAGGCGCGCATAGCCGTAAGCAGCGCTTCGGCGTTGCGCGCGAACGGCGGCCGGCGGCCTCCGAGCGACGCCACCAGCTGCCACTGGTTGATCAAGTCGATGTAGCGCCGCAGCGGCGAGGTCATCCATGCATAGCACGAGACTCCGAGGCCGTCGTGCGCCTCCGGATGCACGCTCATTCTGACTTTGCCGGAGGACTGGACGCGGTAGATGGCCGCGACGTCGCGTTCGGCAAGCAGGTTGCCCCAGGTGGTGTTGGCGAGGATCATGAGCTCTGAAACGAGCTTGTCCAGCGGCGCGCCGCGGCGGCGTGGCTCGATCGACACGCGACCGCGTTCGACGCGAAACGAATAATCGATCACGCCCGCGTTTACGCTCGGCTTGCCGCGCTGCGCCTCTAGAGCCAACGCGAAGCGCCAAAGCGTGCGCAGCTCCTCCTCGTGGGCGAGCCCGGTAACGGAGCCCGACTCGAATCCGGCATTCAGGATCCCGTAATCCGCGTGGCGCAGGTTCGCCGCAATACTTACCCGCTCGATCCGGGAATGGTGGCCGCGCAGCGAAAGGTCGTCGGCCGAGACATTCAGGTAGAGGGAAACAGCAGGCCGCGCGTTACCGGCGTCGAGCGAGAAGTGCTCGATCACGTCCTCCGGAAGCATGGTGTACTTGAGGCTTGGCATGTAGGCGGTCGAAAGCCGCTCGCGAGCGATCGTGTCCAGCTGCGACCCGGGCGCAAACCCCAGGGCAGGTGCCGCGATGTGTATTCCGATCCGAAGCTCGCGGTCCGAAACACGGGTCACGGAAAACGCGTCGTCGATCTCGGTTGTCCCGACGTCGTCCAGGCTTATGGCCTTGGCCTCGGTAAGGGGAAGGTTTTCAATCGGTGCGGGCAGCTCGTGTGCAGGGAAACGCGTGCCCTTGGGAAAGAACTCGAACAAGAACCGGTTGAGATGGAAGTCGTGGCTGTCGGTGAGCAGGCCGCAGCGCTCGAATAGGCGCGCCGGGGCAAGCCCGAGCTGCTTGCATGCCTGCTCGAAGGCCTTGGTTTCCGGTTTGGAGCGGTCCGGCGCGTAGAGCAGTTCCTCGCGCAGGGCGGTGATCTCAGCTGGGCACTCGAAACGACCGAGCCGCGCCGTCCACTCGGCAACTTTCTCCTGCACCCGCTTCTTCTTCTCCAGCCCGGTGAGCGCCAGTTTGAGGGTCTCCGCAGGCGCTACCTGGAATCGGCCCCGCGCGCGCCGATAGAAGTAGATCGGCGCGGAATGCAGCTTGATCAGGATGCCTGCCGACTCGACCGGGGTTGGCTCGCGTCCTACGTAATCGCGCGCGAGATCGCGGAATTCGAATTCGCCCTCCGTGCAGCACTGCCACAGAAAGTCGGCGTCGAGCCCGTCGGCGAATGCCTGCGCCGCCGCGAGCAGCTCGCTGCCGGACGGCCGCTCGAAGCTCAGGAGCACGTTCGCCGCCTTCACCTTCGTACGGCGCCCGTGCGGACTCTCGACCTGGAACGAAGCCGGCGCCTGTGCCAGGACCGAGCCGACCTTGAATTCTCCGTCTTCTTCGTAAAGGAGCTGCATCACACGAGAATTATAGGCGGCGTGCCGCGGCGAAAGCCGCAGCGCACCGCCTACGAAAGCACGATCCCCGCGAAGTTCAGGATTCGCGGCAAGTGCTCGGCAAAGCTCTGCAGCGTGTGATCGCCGCCATCGCGGATCGCCGTGCGCGCGCCTTCGTATTTGCGCGTTGCGTCGCGCCAATCTAGCACCTCGTCGCCGGTTTCCAGCAACAGCAGGTAACGCTCTGGATCGGGTTGCTCGACCGCGAGCGCGCGCCAGCCTTCCAGATCGGCACTCGTAAGCTGGTAGGTTTCGCCGGTGTAGAGATTCATCTGCGTGCCGAGGTAGGCCTCGAGCCCGACGTAGGGCGTTATCGCGGGGTTGATCAGGACCGCGCGCGCGCCGAGTCGCTCGGCGAAATGGGTGGCATAGAAACCGCCGAGCGAGCTTCCGACGAACGTAGGCTGCGAAGCATGCCGCGCGAGTTCCGCTTCAATTGCGCGAACCGCGTCCCGCGGACCCGGCGGCAGCGCCGGGCAAGCGAAAAGGTGCTCGAGTCCCCGTGCGCGCATGTAGGTATCCATGGCGCGCGCCTTGCGTGAAGCGGGCGAACTGTTGAATCCGTGAAGATAGATGATCATGGCATTCATACCCCGCGCCCAAGTCGCTCCAGCAGCCTGCGGTGCAGTCCGCCGAAGCCGCCATTCGACATGACCACGACGTGGTCTCCGGGGCGGGCATCCTCGGCAAGCATTGCGAGAAGAACCTCAAGATCGCCGACGCTGCGGGCGCGCCCTCCAAGCGGACGAAGCACTTCGGCCGCGTCCCAGCCGAGCTGCGCGTCGTAGACGTAGGCAACGTCCGCCACCGCCAGGCTCGAGGCGAGCACTTCCTTCATCGCCCCGAGCTTCATGGTATTGGAGCGTGGCTCGAGCACTGCCACAATGCGCGCCCCGCCCACGCGCTGGCGCAGGCCTTCGAGCGTCGCCCGGATGGCGGTCGGATGGTGGGCGAAATCGTCGTACACGGTCACCCCGCACGCTTGGCCGAGCAGTTCCATGCGCCGCTTGACACCGGAAAAATCCCTCAGAGCAGCAATGGCCTCGGCCGGCGCGACCCCCGCGTGGCGCGCCGCTGCAACCGCCGCAAGCGCATTCAATCGGTTGTGCGCACCAAGCTGACTCCAGGCAACGCGGCCCGCGCCCTGGCCTCGCCATGCGATCTCGAATCCGCCATCGACGTCGGGCTCACTAGCCATCCAGCCCGCTTCATCGCCAAAGGCCTCCACCGGGGTCCAGCAACCCATCGCCAGAACCCGCCGCAATGCGACGTCGCGGCCGTTCGCCACGATAAGTCCGACTCGCGGTACGATGCGCACAAAATGATGAAATTGGCGTTCGATCGCTCCAATATCACCGAATATGTCGGCATGATCGAACTCCAGGTTGTTCAAAATCACACTTCGCGGACGGTAATGCACGAATTTGGAGCGCTTGTCGAAGAAGGCAGTGTCGTATTCGTCCGCCTCGATGACGAAATGCTGCGCCCCTGTTAGGCGCGCTGAGACCGGAAAATCGAGCGGAATACCCCCGATCAGGAACCCCGGCTGCCGCCCCGCGCGTTCGAGGATCCAAGCCAACATGGACGCAACGGTCGTCTTGCCATGTGTACCGGCGACTGCAAGTACCCACTTATCATAAAGCACCTCTTCTGCCAGCCACTGCGGGCCTGAGACGTATCGATCGCCACGGTCGAGAATCGCTTCCATCAAGGGATTTCCCCGTGCGACGACGTTCCCCACCACCCATACGTCCGGGGCGAGCGCGATCTGGCTCGCGCTGTAGCCCTCGATCAGATCGATTCCAAGGGCAACCAGTTGCTCGCTCATTGGCGGATATACGTTCGCATCGCAGCCCGTGACGCGGTAACCGGCGGCCTTAGCGATGGCGGCGATGCCGCCCATGAAGGTGCCGCAGACGCCGAGGATATGTAGATGAGCGGGCATGAAGGCGCGGCGAAAAGCCGTCGATTCTACGCGATGCGGGGCCCGAACTGCCCCTACGCTATGATGTACCAGAACGAGAGCCTGATCGTGGCTCCCCCAACCGATCGAGGCACTTTCAATGGGCCGCAAGGGATCGCGGCAAAACGGAACACGCGCGCGAATCGCCGCCGCTGCGGCGCGCATCATGGCCGAGGACGGCATAGACGACTTCGCGCTCGCCAAACGTAAAGCAGCGCGCCAGGTTGGCGCGGAGGAAGGCCAAGCCCTGCCGGCGAACGAGGAGATCGAGGCCGAATTGCGCGCCTACCTAGCGCTCTATTGTCCAGCCGAGCACCCTGAGCTCATCGCACAGCTGCGGCGAATCGCGCTCGACGCGATGCGAGAATTGCAGAGCTTCAATCCCTACCTTACCGGCGCGGTATTGACCGGCCTTGCAGGCCGCTACGCGGAAATCGAACTGCAGTTGTTTCCCGAGAGCGCCAAAGAAGTGGAGATCTTTTTGCTCGATCGGAACCTGCCATATTCGACCTCGGAAGCGCGTCGCTATTCGGGCGATCGGGTGCGCTCGGTGACCGTCGTCTCGTTGACCTGGCAAGGCGCGCCGTTGCGGATGTCGATATTCGACCCGCGCGACGAGCGTCTTGCGCTCAAGACCACGCAGGCGGGTAGGGTGGCCGAACGGGCCAGCATCGCCGAGGTCGGTGCGCTGATTGCGGCCGCATCGCAAGGCACAGAATGACGCCCGGCCGGCGTAAGGTGCTGCTCGTCGGCGCAATCGGCGTGGCGGCCGCTTCGGCGGGGGCACTGGCCGGATTTGGCTTGCTGCGGTACGAACATGCTCGCCGCGCGCTGCAGGAGGTCGAATTCACCGACCTTCAGGGCAAGACGCGCCGGCTAGCCGAATGGCGGGGCAAGGTCGTGCTGTGTAATTTCTGGGCCACATGGTGCCAGCCCTGTCGTAAGGAGATCCCCATGCTGGTCGCCCTGAGTAAAGAAATGGCGGCCAAAGATGTCGAAATTGTCGGTATCGCCATCGATTCTGCGGTTAAAGTCGCCGAATTCGCGAAAGACTACAAAGTGAGCTATCCACTCCTTGTCGCGGGTCCCAACGGGATCGACCTCATGCGTGCTGCGGGCAATCAGATCGGCGGTTTGCCGTACACTGCTTTCCTAGATCGACAAGGCAGGATCGCATACCGGACGCTCGGTGAACTGAAGAAGGTCGAGGTCCTGGACCGGCTCGCCAAAATGCTTCGGGCCTGAGTCCTGAGGGACTTGTCGTGTCCCGGGAACGCGGTCTCAAAGTGCGGTAAGATGCCGCGTTCTGCTGCGAAAATGCGCAAAAGCGTCAAACAACCGCCAGAGGTACTGGTTCTGCACGGCCCTAACCTCGACCTTTTAGGCAACCGGGAACCGGAGATCTACGGCCGCGAGACTTTGGCCCAGATCGATCGTCGCCTCGCCGCCACGGCTCGTGCGGCAGGACACCCTTGTCACTCGTTTCAGAGCAATCACGAGGGTGCCTTGATCGATCGAATTCATAAAGCCGGGCGCGAGGGGGTCGGTTTTATCGTATTCAACCCCGCGGCGTTCACCCACACCAGCGTTGCCTTGCGCGATGCGCTCGCGGCGGTAGATATCCCGTTCATCGAAGTCCATCTTTCAAACGTGCACGCACGCGACCCGTTCCGACGCCATTCGTATTTCGCGGACGCGGCGGTTGGGACTATAACGGGTCTCGGCAGCCAGGGTTACGATCTGGCGCTCGCGTACGCGCTCGGGCGGCTCGCGTCAGGGAACCGCGGGGCATAAGGCTGGCGGTGCCGATCCGCCGGGGGCTCCCAGCCAAGGGGATTGCTATGGATCTGCGCAAGTTGAAGAAGTTGATCGACCTCGTCGAGGAATCGGGCATTTCCGAGCTCGAGATCACCGAAGGAGAGGAGAAGGTCAAGATTGTGAAAGCCAGCGTCGGAGCCGCCGCTACGACGCAGGTCGGTATTGCACACGCCGTGGGCGTCCCGACCGAGATGCCACCCGCACAAGGCGTGGCGCCGTCCGCTTCCGCCGAAGCGCCGCCGGAGGGGCACGTGCTGAAGTCGCCTATGGTCGGCACCTTCTACCGCTCGCCTTCGCCCGACGCCAAGGCCTTCGTCGAGATTGGCCAGGCGGTCAAGGAGGGGCAGACGATCTGTATCGTCGAGGCGATGAAGCTGATGAACGAGATCGAGGCCGACGCCTCGGGCGTCGTCAAGGCGATCCTGGTGGAAAGCGGCCAGCCGGTCGAGTACGGTCAACCACTATTCGTCATCGGTTAGATGTTCGAGAAAGTCCTCATTGCGAACCGTGGAGAGATCGCGCTACGCATCCAGCGCGCCTGCCGCGAACTCGGTATCCGCACCGTGGTCGTGCACTCGGAGGCGGACACTGAGGCGAAGTACGTCAAGCTTGCCGACGAGTCGGTCTGCATCGGTCCCGCACCTGCAGCGCAGAGTTACCTCAACATTCCTGCGATCATCAGCGCGGCGGAAGTGTCCGACGCCGAGGCCATCCACCCCGGCTACGGCTTCCTGTCTGAAAACGCCGACTTCGCCGAAAAGGTCGAGCGTTCGGGCTTCGTATTCATCGGGCCGCGACCCGAGAATATCCGGCTGATGGGCGACAAGGTGACCGCGAAGCAAGCGATGCTCAAGACCGGCGTGCCTTGCGTTCCCGGCTCCGAGGGCGCACTCCCGGAAGATCCGAAGGAGATCGTGCGCATTGCGCGTAAGGTCGGCTATCCGGTGATCATCAAGGCGGCGGGCGGCGGTGGCGGGCGCGGCATGCGGGTCGTGCACACCGAGGCCGCATTGCTGAACGCAGTCTCCATGACGCGCGGGGAAGCACAGTCGGCGTTCGCGAATCCGACGGTCTATCTGGAAAAGTTCCTGGAAAACCCGCGCCACATCGAGATCCAGGTGTTGGCCGATAGCCACAAGGGCGCGGTGTACCTCGGCGAGCGGGACTGCTCGCTACAGCGGCGGCATCAGAAGGTCATCGAGGAGGCTCCGGCGCCTGAGCTTGCCGTCAAGCTGCGCGACAAAATCGGCGAGCGCTGCATCGAAGCATGCCGCAAGATCGCCTACCGTGGCGCAGGAACCTTCGAGTTCCTATATGAAGATGGCGAGTTCTACTTCATCGAGATGAACACGCGCATCCAGGTCGAACATCCGGTCACGGAAATGATCACTGGGATCGACATCGTTCAAGAGCAGATTCGCGTCGCGGCGGGCGAGAAGCTGCAATTCCGCCAAAAAGACATTCAGATCCGTGGTCACGCGATCGAGTGCCGGATCAATGCCGAAGACCCTTACCGGTTCACTCCGTCGCCGGGACGCATCAACTCGTATCACGCACCCGGCGGACCCGGCATCCGCGTCGACTCGCACGTCTACCAAGGCTACACCGTTCCGCCCAATTACGATTCGATGGTCGGCAAGGTCATCGCGTACGGCGCAACGCGGGAACAGGCGATCCGTCGCATGAGGGTGGCGTTGTCCGAAATGGTCGTCGAGGGCATTCAGACCAACATTCCATTGCACCTCGATCTGCTGCACGATATCCGGTTTCTGCGCGGCGGCGTGTCGATCCACTATCTCGAGCAGAAGCTCGCCCAGGAGCAGCTGCCCAAGGCAAAGTAGCGCAATGGCGTGGCAGTCGCTCACCCTTGACATCGAGCCAGCGGAAGCCGAAGCGATGTCTGATGCGCTGCTTGAGCAGGGCGTGGTATCGGTCAGCATCGAAGACGCGGACGCCGGCACCGAGGTGGAAGTTTCGCGCTATGCCGAGCCTTCCCGGGAGACGCCGGTCGCTTGGCAACGCTATCGTCTGACCGTGATACTTGCGCCTGCTATGGAACCCCAGGCGGTCGTCGAGCGCGCAGCGCGCGCGGCCGGGCTTGCGCTGGTCCCTGCGTACCAGATCGGCAGGATCGCAGACGACGACTGGGTGCGGCGCAGTCAATCACAATTCGCTCCGGTGTCGATCGAAGGGCGGCTCTGGATCGTGCCCAGCTGGTACGAGCCCCCGGATCCAGACGCACCGGTGGTGCGGCTCGATCCCGGATTGGCATTCGGCACCGGAACCCATCCGAGTACCCGTCTGATGCTGCAGTTCCTCGCGCACGAGATTCGCGGCGGCGAACGCGTGCTCGACTACGGATGCGGTTCCGGTATATTGGCGATCGCATCCGCCAAGCTCGGCGCGGCCCGGGTCGGCGCCGTGGATGTCGACCATCAGGCGCTAGAGGTAACGGCGGAGAACGCGCGCGCGAACAAAGTCGAGCTGGATGTCTACACGCCGGATGCGCTGCCACCGGATGACTATGATGTGGTCGTGGCCAATATCCTTTCCAATCCTCTGATACTACTTGCGCCGCTGATTTGTTCCCTGACGCGAGAGGGGGGTCGACTGGCGTTGTCCGGCATTCTCGAAGCGCAGGCCCCGGACGTGATCGCCGCCTACGCTCCCGCGGTCTCGCTCGCGGAAAGCGCGTGCGAAGGCGGCTGGGTCCTGCTCGAGGGCAGACGCCGATGAACCTCATCACGCGCTGTCCGAACTGCGGCACGGCTTTTCGCATCCAGCCGGCGCAACTGGCAGCACGCGGAGGCAGGGTGCGATGCGGCAAGTGTTCGGCGGTGTTCGACGCGGTTGCGGCGTTGCAGGACCACGGAGCTGCGCCGGCCAGTCTCGAGCGGTCGCCGCAACTCGGCCTTTTCGACCCCTCTCGTCGGCAAGCGCGGACGTCGCCTGACGTCACCATCGAGCTTGACATGACAGCGGTCGAGCCGACGGCGACCCGTCCGCTGGGTCGCCCCGTCGTGCCGCCGGTACGGTCATTACCGCCCGAGACGAGCAAGCCTGGACCCGCACCGGAGTTCATGGAAGACAAGCCGCCGCGGTCGCGGCTGCGCCTGCTGTGGGGATTTCTCGCATTGCTCGCGCTGCTGGGCTTCGCAGGGCAGTTGGTTCTGTCCTTCCGTACCGAAGTCGCCTTGCTGTTGCCGCAGCTGCGGCCCTACCTGGTCGGAGCATGTAGGGTCTACGGCTGCATCGTCAGATTGCCGCGCCGCCCCGAACTGATGAGCATCGAGTCGTCCGATCTCCAGGCCGATACCGGACACGGAAACCTGATCGTTCTCAACGCCGTCATCCGCAATCGCGCACCATTCGCGCAGGAATATCCCGACCTTGAACTCACGCTCACCGATGAAAACGATCTTGTCGTCGTGCGGCGTGTGCTGGTGCCGGCCGACTACGTCTCTGTCGCTCGCGGTCCGGGCGCCTTGAACCGAATCGGCCCCGGTGCCGAGGTGGTCGTGCGGCTGCATTTCGACACCAGCCGCGTGCGCGCCACCGGTTATCGCCTCTACCTCTTCTTTCCATGAACCGAGGAGCCCTCGTGCAGATACTCGTCACAGGGTCGATCGCCTACGACACCATCATGGTGTTTCCCGATCGCTTCAAGAACCATCTGGTCGCCGATCAGTTGCATATCCTCAACGTATGCTTTCTCACGCCCGAAATGCGGCGAGAGTTCGGGGGAACGGCCGGCAACATCAGTTACAACCTGAAGCTCCTGGGCTCTGACCCCCTGCTCATGGCGACGGTGGGACAGGACATCGATCCGTACCTGGCGCGCCTTGAGCGGCTCGGCATCGGCACGCATTTGCTCAAGCGCATCCCGGACCAGTTCACGGCGCAGGCTTTCATCACGACTGACCTCGACGACAACCAGATCACCGCCTTCCATCCAGGGGCAATGAACGACTCGCACCAAAATCATGTCGACGCACGACAGGGCGCCCGGCTCGCGATCATCGGTCCGGATGGCAAACAGGGTATGCAGCAGCACGCACGTGAATGCGCCCAGGGCGGCATTCCGTTCGTGTTCGACCCCGGGCAGGGGCTGCCGATGTTCTCGGCTCAAGAGTTGGACGAGCTCATCGCGCTCGCGGATTACGTCGCGGTAAACAACTACGAAGGCAAACTGCTTCAGCAAAAGACCGGTCGAACGCTCGAGGCGCTGTCGCGCGAAGTCAAGGCGCTGGTCGTGACCCTCGGCGCCGACGGCTCAATAGTGCGCGCAGCAGGCAAGCAGTACGAGATACCGAGTGTCAAGGCGGAGGCGCTGGTCGATCCCACCGGCTGCGGCGACGCCTATCGGGCGGGAATGCTGTACGGCATTGTCAACGGCTGGGACTGGCTCAGCACCGGACGACTCGGCGCCGTGATGGGGGCGATCAAGATCGCGCACCGCGGGGCGCAGAACCATAGTCCGTCGCGCGACGAGATAGAAGCGCGCTTCGAAAGCGCATTCGGCTTCACGCCCTGGCGCTAGGGCTGCAATCAGCGCAGCGCTGCTCGGATCTTTTGTGCGTATTCCTCGAGCTTCTCACGCGCGGGATTCTTTACCGGCCAGGTGAGCTGCATGCCGTCGCCGTCGTGGCGCGGCAGAAGATGTACATGGTAGTGCAAGACGGTTTGTCCAGCAGGAGCTCCGTTTGCCTGGTAGACGGACAGGCCCTGCGGCGCGAACGCTTCGCGGATTGCACGCGCGAGGCGCGCGCTGGCTCGGCCGACTGCGGCGGCCTGGTCGTCAGCGAGCGTGTAGATACTTTCCGCGTGAGCCTTTAGCGCTACAAGGGTGTGCCCCGGATTTACCTGCCCGATGTCCATGAAGGCGAACGTATGCTCGTCTTCGTGCACCACCGTGGCAGGGATCTGTCCGGCGACAATGCGGCAAAACACGCAGCTATTCATCGTGCCTCCGTGACTCATTCCTCAGTTGCGTCATGTTGGCCGCGGCAGCGCAGCTGCGCCAACGCCCCGTCCTCGAGGCGAAGCGCGACGAGCGAACCGCCCCAGACGCACCCTGCGTCCAATGCGCTGACGCGCGCGGTCAGCCTGAGACCGAGGGCCGACCAGTGGCCGCAGACGATATTCGGCTCCTCGCGCGGCGGTCGCGCCTCGAACCAGGGCAAGTAGCCGGCAGGCGCCTTGTCGCCCTTGACGTGAAAATCCATCACGCCCCCTGGCGAGCAGAATCGCATGCGCGTCATCGCGTTGACGATGACTCGCAGGCGATCCCAGCCCTCGAGCGCGTCATTCCAGCACGCCGGCCTGCTACCGTACAATTCGGCAAGGAATTCGCGGTAACCGGGAGCGCGCAGGGCGGCCTCCACCTCGCTGGCGAGGGCCAGCGCCTTCTCTATACTCCATTGTGGAAGCAGGCCGGCGTGCACCATTGCGTAGTCGCCTTCACGGTGCATCAGCGGCCGTCCGCGCAACCAGCAGAGCAAGTCCGCCGCGTCGGGAGCGGCGAGTACCGCATCCAGCGTATCGTCCTCGCGCCGCTTGGCCAACCCTTCGGCGAGGCAGAGCAGATGCAAATCGTGGTTTCCCAGCACCGTCAACGCCGTAGCGTCTCCCAGCGAGCGCACAAAACGCAACACTTCGAGCGATTTGGGCCCGCGGTTGACCAGATCGCCGACGAACCAAAGGCGATCGCGCGCGGAATCAAAGCCGATCCGCACGAGAAGCGCTCGCAGCTCGTCATAGCAGCCCTGAACGTCGCCGATCGCGTAGGTGCCCATGTAAACTAAAACTCTATCAGACCGCCTCAGAAGCTCGCGTCGAGCCGACGGTACTGGATCGCTTCGGCAATGTGCTCCGCAGCGATCGTGTTGCGGCCGGCGAGATCGGCGATGCTGCGCGCCACGCGCAGCACGCGGTGGTAAGCGCGGGCGGAAAGCAAAAGTCGCGCGAGAGCGTGGCGCAGCAGCTGGTCGCCGTCACGATCTGTACCGCAGTAGCGGTCGATCTCGCGAGTTTCCAGCAATGAATTGGACTTGCCCTGGCGTGCGATCTGGGCTTCGCGCGCCCGTATCACGCGCTGTCGAATAGACGAAGTCGGCTCGCCCGCAACCGGAGCCACCAGCTCCGCCTCGCGCGGCGCTGGAACCTCAAGCTTGATGTCGATCCGATCGGCGAGCGGTCCTGAAACGCGCCCGCGGTAGCGAGCGATGCGCTCCGGAGTGCAACGGCAGCGACCTCCGGGCGAGCCGCAGTGCCCGCAGGGGCAGGGATTCATCGCTGCAAGGAGCTGGAAGCGCGCCGGAAACTGCGCCTGGCGCGCTGCGCGCACGATCGAAATCCTGCCCGACTCGAGCGGTTCGCGCAGCGCCTCGAGGACGTCTCGGTCGAACTCCGGCAACTCGTCGAGGAACAGCACACCGTGGTGCGCGAGCGAGATTTCACCCGGACGCGGCATGTTGCCGCCTCCGACCAGCGCCGCACCCGAGGCGCTGTGATGCGGCGCACGGAACGGCCGCGCGCCCCAGCGGGCGGCGTCGAAGCCGGCGCTCGAAACGGACTGGATGGCAGCAACCTCCAGTGCCTCCGCCTCCGAAAGCGGCGGCAGTATTCCGGGGAAGCGGGCCGCGAGCATCGACTTGCCCGTTCCCGGCGGACCCACCATGAGCACGCTGTGATTTCCGGTAGCCGCGACTTCCAGTGCCCGCTTGACCTGCTGCTGCCCCTTGACCTCTTCGAAGTCCGGGTAGTCCGGCGCCGACGCTTGAGATGCTGCGCAATACTCACTGATCAGCGCCTCCCCGGTAAGGTGCGCGACGACCTCGAGCAGCGATCGTACGGGCAGAATGCGAGCCCCCTCGGCCAGGGCCGCTTGGGGCGCATTGCCGGCCGGAAGCACAAATGCCCGTCCTGCGGCCCGGGCCTGCAGCGCCATGGCGAGCGCGCCGCGTATTTCCCGCACCTCACCGGTAAGCGAAAGCTCGCCGGCGAATTCATGCCCCGCCAGCGCCTCGGGCGCCAATTGCCCGCTTGCCGCGAGCACGCCGAGCGCGATCGGCAGGTCGAGACGACTAGAATCCTTAGGCAAGTCCGCGGGTGCCAGGTTGACGGTAATGCGGCGCGCCGGAAACTCGAATCGGGCGTGATTCAGCGCCGCGCGCACGCGGTCCTTGGCCTCGCGCACCTCGGCATCGGGTAATCCGACGATGTGGAATGCCGGCAGCCCCGGCCCGAGGTGGACCTCGACGGTCACTTCGGGCGCGTCAATTCCGGCCAGCGCGCGGCTGGCAACCACCGCAAGCGGCATTTAACCCCCTATTCGCGCAACGTTGTCCCAAGGGGAACAACGCCACCGGGGCTGATCGGTTTACGCGCCGGGTGATTTGGCGCCCGACTCCAGTTCGGCAACCCGTGCCTCGAGCGCCACGAGCTTGGCCTGCGCGCGCTCAAGCAACTTCCTTTGGACGTCGAAGTCCTCCCGCGCGACCAGATCGAAGCGATCGAAAAATGCAAGTAGCAGGGCGCGCAGGCTCTTCCCCAGATCCTGCGCCGGCGAATCGCGCACGGCATCCGACACGCGATCCCCGAGCTCCTCAAGTAGGTCTTTCTCGATCATCTGGATGGTCCCCATCTGGATAGTGCCGCGCGGGGGGCGCCGAGTGTAGCACGCGGCCTGCACCGGCTTCGGGCAGCGCCGTGGGTTTTCGCCCCAAACAGGTGCAAAAGATTCCTCGAAAAATTGTGGGCGCGCGAAATCGCTTTGATTTGATAGTGAAAAATGGCTGGCACAGGGGATGCTAAGAGCAGTACGCACGTTTCTTTCTTCTGGAGCCTTAACCATGCGCAAGACCCTAATCGCCGTGGCCGTTGGAGTGGCACTTTCAACCCCCGTCCTAGCCTCAGCCGACGAACCGGGCGTCGCCACAAATGTGACTTTGGCGTCTGAATACCTTTATCGCGGCATCGCCCAGACCCGCGGCAAACCGGCCATCCAGGGCGGGTTCGACTACGCATTCAGCAACGGCCTGTACATCGGGACGTGGGGCTCGAACATTAGTTGGCTAAGTGATGTGGGCGCAGCCGCAGGTACTAGCGCCAGCATGGAATGGGACGTCTACGGCGGCTACAAAGGAAGTATCTCGAAGGATCTCGGCTACGACGTCGGAATTCTGACCTACAACTATCCCGGCACCAATCTGCCGACGAGTAACGCCGACCCCAATACGATCGAGATCTATGGCGCGCTTAGTTACAAGTGGTTTACCGCCAAGTACTCGGTTACCACCGGTAGCCTTTTCGGTTATACCAACCCGACAGACGGTTCGAAGACCACGGGCAGCGGCTACCTCGACTTGACCGGCACGTACGACATGGGTAACGGCCTTTCGCTCGTCGCCCACTTGGGCAACCAGAGCGTCCACGGCTACAGCGACGCTAGTTATTCCGACTACATGATCGGGGTGAGCAAGGACGTCGCCAAGGTGGGCACCTTCAGCGCCGCGCTGATCGGTACCGACGCCAATGGCGACTGTGGGGTCGGCGGGGTCACCAACCCGTATTGCTTCGGCACCTATAACGCCGGCAAAAGCCGCCTGCTCGTGACCTTCGGAAAATCTTTCTAAGGGCCCAGAGCGAACGGCGCAAGCCGCCCGACGGGCCAGGGAGCCAAGACATGAAATTCGTTACAGCAATCATCAAGCCGTTCAAGCTCGACGAGGTGCGCGAAGCGCTCTCGGCGATTGGTGTGCAGGGAATCACTGTCACCGAGGTCAAGGGCTTCGGTCGGCAGAAAGGCCATACCGAGCTGTATCGGGGCGCGGAGTACGTCGTTGATTTCCTGCCTAAGGTGAAGATCGAGGCCGCGGTGAAGACCGAGATCCTCGAGCAAGCGATCGAGGCGATCGAGAAGGCGGCCAACACCGGCAAGATCGGGGACGGCAAGATCTTCGTTTTCGATCTGGAGAAAGTCATTCGCATCCGCACCGGCGAGACCGATGCGGCGGCGCTCTAGGGAGATGAATATGAAAAGACTCATCACACTCCTCGCGTTCGCGGCCTCGCTCGGTTTTGCGAGCATCGGCCATGCGCAGGACAAGCCTGCCGCGCCAATCTCGGCACCCGCGGCAGCCGCGACACCCGCGGCGGCGCCCGCACCAGCCGCGGCGCCGGCTCCCAAGGAAGCGTTGTCGGCGGATGCGGATCCCAGGATTAACTCGGGCGATACGGCATGGATGATGACCTCCATGGCCCTGGTGCTGATGATGACGATCCCGGGTCTGGGCCTCTTCTACGGCGGCATGGTGCGAAAGAAAAACGTGCTTGCCACCCTGGCACAGAGCTTCGTTGTCACCTGCTTGGTCACGGTGCTCTGGTTCATGATTGGATACACCTTGGCGTTTACCGACGGCGGATCTTTTGTCGGCGACCTCTCCAGAGTGTTCCTGCACGGGATGGGCAAGACCACCGTCAGCGCCCTGTCGGGCGCCGTGCCCGAATCGGTATTCATGAGCTTCCAGATGACGTTCGCCATCATCACTCCGGCACTGATTGCAGGTGCGTTCGCCGATCGGATGAAATTCTCCGCGCTGCTGTGGTTCATGGGTCTGTGGCTGATCTTCGTGTACTCGCCGATCGCCCACTGGGTATGGTCAGCGAATGGCTGGCTCGCCAAAATGGGCGCGCTCGACTTCGCCGGCGGCACGGTGGTGCACGTCAACGCAGGCGTAGCGGGTCTGGTCTGCGCGCTGGTGCTCGGCAAGCGGCTTGGCTATGGCAAAGAGGTCATGGCACCACACAACCTGGTGCTGACGATGATCGGGGCTTCGCTGCTGTGGGTCGGCTGGTTCGGCTTCAACGCCGGATCGGCAGTCAGCGCCGGCGGTCGCGCGGGGATGGCCATGACTGTGACCCAGATCGCAACTGCCACCGCGGCGCTTTCCTGGTTGTTCGCCGAATGGATGGCGAAGGGCAAACCCAGCCTGCTCGGCATGTGCTCAGGCGCGGTCGCGGGTCTGGTTGCGATCACCCCGGCGTCGGGTTTCGTTGATCCAATGGGCGCGTTCATCATCGGCATCGCCGGCGGCGCAATCTGCTTTTGGACCGCCACTTACATGAAAAACATGCTCGGATATGACGACTCGCTGGACGCGTTCGGTGTGCACGGCATCGGCGGCACGGTTGGCGCGATCCTTACCGGCGTTTTTGCGGTTAAGGCCATCGGCGGTACGGCGGGCATGCTCGAGGGGAACGGCGGGCAGCTGTGGACACAGATCGTCGCGGTTGCCGGCGTCGCAGCCTACGACGCGATCGTCACTTTAATTATTCTGAAGGTGATCGATATGGGCATCGGCTTGCGCGTGACGGAAGAAGAAGAACGTGAGGGGCTGGACATTACGCAGCACGGCGAACAGGTAATCTGATCGGCATCTGCTGCGGCACCGTTCCCAACCGGCGATGCAGCAGGTGATCTGCGTTGAAATCGGGCCCGAACGGGTCCGATTGTTTTAAGCCTCCAGCTTTTCGAGCAAAGCAAGAAGCGTCTGCCGCTCCTTCGCCGTAAGACGGGCGGCAAGGCGCCGCTCGTGCGCCCGGACGCGTCGCAAGGCGGCAGCCAGGAACGTCCCTCCCGAGCGCGTCAGCCACAAGCCGTTGGTGCGGCGGTCCTCCCCTCTGCGGCGTGCAATCAAGCCGTGCCCCTCAAGTTCGTCCAACACCGCAACCATCGTCGAGCGGTCGCGACGGACCGCCTCCGCAAGCCGGCTCTGGGTCAGCCCGGGGTTAGCGTCGATAAGCACCAGGATGCCCAGGCGACCTGGCGATAGTCCTGCAACGCTGTCGACGAAGTCCCTGAATACCGCCTGCTGGGCCAGACGAAGTCGATATCCGATCAAGCGCGGCAGCACACCAGCACGCAACGACTTCGAGTCGGTTCGCTTCATCGCCGGACGGCCCAATTAGTTGATGTTCCAAACAAATTGACACCTAAATGGGGCCCGAATAGCATCGTAAGTCAAGGATCAACCGCTCGCAATATTCTCTGAGATGGGACAACTTCGCGTCTTCTCGAATCGCGCTGCCGCGCAGTACGCTTATCGGTCATGAACGGGGTCGACCACCTGCTCGGGGCCGACGCACTGGCGCGCCATGGCCGCCGCGTGGCGCTGATTTGCGGTTCCGAACGAATAACCTACTCGGAACTGGCGGCGCGCGTCCAGCGCGCCTCCGGCGCGCTTGCGGAGATCGGGATCAAACCCGGCGACCGCGTGATGCTGCTCATGCGCGACACCCCGGATCTCGCCGCCGCGTGGCTCGGCTGTTTGTGGCACGGCGCAGTCGCGATCGCTCTCAACAGCAAGCTCGACGAGGAAGACTATCGATTTGTGCGCTCCGACAGCGGCGCACGGCTCGTGATCATGGACGATGTGCTTGCCGCGCGGTTGCCGCGACTCGTCCAAGCCCTCGTGCGCGAGCAGCGTATCGCGATTGCTGGCCGCGTACCGGCCGGCCTTACTTCCTGGGAGGAGAGGATACAAAACGCTCCGCTCGCGCCGGCGCCGTTCGCGGCGAATCCGGAAGATGCAGCGTTCTGGCTGTATTCGTCAGGCACCACCGGCCGGCCGAAAGGCGTCATCCACACGCACAAGGATGTTCTTCCCGCGGGCCAGATCCTGCGCGAAACCATCGCCTTGGCTCCCGGCGAGAAGGTGATTACGACTTCGCGCCTGTTCTTCGCCTACGGGCTTGAGAATGGCCTGCTTGGGCCGCTGTCGATCGGTGCGGCCTCCGTGCTGTGTGCGGACTGGTCCGACGTCGAGCAGGTATGCGCGCTGGTTGCGCAGCATCGGCCGACCGGCTTCTTCAGCGTTCCGTCCTTCTTTCGCCGCTTGCTCGCGCTCGGTGAACGGGCGCTTGCGCCGTTCCGTCCGGTGCGCTACTTCTTCGCCGCGGGCGAACGCCTTCCGGAGTCCGTCATCGCACAATGGCAGGGCGCGGTGGGCGGCGAGATCCTCTCCGTCTACGGCATGTCGGAGACGTTCTGCGTCGCTATCGTTACCCCCCAGGGAACGTCTACAGGCAAGCGCACGGGAAAACCGCTGGCTGGCGTCCAGACCAGGCTCGTGGCGCTCGAGGGTCACGCGGCGCAGAGCGGCGAGCCCGGCGTGCTTTGGCTGCGCCACCCCGCGCTCGCTCTTGGTTACGCAAACCGGAAGGAGCAGACGCGCGAGCAGTTCCTCGACGGCTGGTTCTGCACCAAGGACGTGTTCGTGCGCGACTCGGACGGGTTCTACGTGCATCAGGGCCGCTCCGACGAGTTGGTCAAGGTTTCGGGCCAGTGGGTCAAGCCGAGCGAGCTCGAGGAAGCCGTGCTGGGCGAAAATGCGATCAGCGAAGCTGTTTGCGTGCCCTTGGCCGACTCTGACGGCTTCGAGCGGCTCGCACTGTTCCTTGCCACGGACGGCGATCCGCAGCAGGCGATTGACGCAGCAGCGAGGGCCTGCGAGGAAAGGCTCCCCCGCCACAAGCGCCCCAAATGGATCCGAACCTTGGACACCTTGCCTCGCACCGCAACCGGAAAAGTTCAGCGCTTCAAGCTACGTGAAATCCTGCAGCGCGAATTCGCACGCAAGGAATAGAATTCGCTCCTTCCCCCGAATGCTTCCTGGCACCTAGAGGACCGTATGGCCTACGCAATTCAGCTTTGGACCCCCCCTTCGCTCCCCGTTTCCAGCTCGAGCGACAGCTTTCCGGTACGGCGCATCTTTTGCGTCGGCCGCAATTATGTCGAGCACCAGAAGGAGATGGGCGGAGATGGCCGCGAGGCGCCGTTCTTTTTCATTAAATCGGCGCATTCGCTCGTTGCGCTCGGCGGTGAGGTGCGCTATCCGCCCAAGACGGCCAACTACCATTACGAGACCGAAATGGTGGTCGCGATCGGCAAGGGAGGGCGCCGCATCGATGCCGGCAAGGCAAACGAGCACGTGTTCGGCTACGGCGTCGGGCTCGACATGACGCGCCGTGATCTGCAGCAATGGGGCAAGGATCACGGCCGGCCATGGGATTTTGGCAAGGACTTCGACCAGGCGGCGCCCTGCGGCGCGCTCGCACCCGCATCCAGGATCGGACACCCCTCGAAGGGCGCGATCATGCTCGCGGTCAACGGCAAGGAACGCCAGAAGGCCGACCTTTCAGACATGATCTGGTCGGTGCCAGAGCAGATCGCCTACCTTTCGGAGTATTACACGCTCGAGGCGGGCGACCTCATCTTCTCCGGCACCCCGGCAGGCGTCGGACCGGTAAAACCGGGCGACGAGCTCGACGCTCGTATAGATGGGGTAGGAGAAATGAAGGTGACGATTGTGCCTACCTTGTGAAGCTCTATACCTATTTTCGCAGCTCGGCGGCGTTCAGAGTACGAATTGCGCTGAATCTGAAGGGATTGAGTTACGAACCCCAGTTCGTTCATCTGGCGCGGGGCGAGCACCGGCGGCCCGAATACGGCGCGCTCAATCCCCAGGCGCTGGTGCCCGCGCTCGCCGACGAGGGTACCCAGCTTACGCAGTCGCTCGCGATCATCGAATACCTGGAGGAAAAGCACCCGACGCCGGCGCTGCTGCCGAAGGACCTGCTTGGCCGCGCGCGGGTAAGGTCGCTCGCACTGCTGATCGCGTGCGAGATCCATCCGCTGAACAACCTGCGTGTGCTGCAGTACCTCGTGAACGAGTTCGGCCACGGCGAGCAGGACAAAAGCAAGTGGTACCGGCATTGGATTGACGACGGCATGGCGAAGCTCGAGGCCGACCTGATGCACGGGCCGGGAACGGGGCGCTTTTGCCACGGCGACGCGCCGACCGTCGCGGATTGCTGCCTGGTACCGCAGGTTTTTAACGCCCGGCGTTTCAACTGCGACCTGTCGCATGCCCCGACCGTGCTGCGCGTGCTCGAGGAATGCATGAAGCTCGACGCCTTCCGGCGCGCTCAGCCTTCGAGCCAGCCGGACGCAGAGTGACGCCGCGTCAGGGATCGATGGCGTCCTGGGCGCGGCCCTTTTCAGTCAGGAACGGTTCCACCAGAAGCTGCAGCCCTTCGCGCACGTATTGGTCGAGTGAATAGCGCTTGCCCAGGGCGCAGTGCTTGAGCGCCCAGGAGCGGCAGAACGTTGCGTGGGACTAGGCGAGCAGCTGCTCGTTCACCGGACGCATGTGGCCGGCTTGAATGCAGGCGTTGATTCTGGCCGCGCCGGTCTTCGACCAGCCGTGGGTCGGAAACCAGGCTCTCAACGTGTCTTGGGGACCCGGGTTTGGCTGCGGGAGCGCGGGCACCCGCCGGACGGGCATGCCTGCCCGCCGCGCCTGCGCGGCGCATCAGTTGCCCTCGAACTGCGGCTTCTGCTTGTTGACGAAAGCATTGTAGGCGCGCTCGAAGTCGCCGGTTTGCATGCAGATTGCCTGAGCCTCTGCTTCGGTTTCGAGCGCCTGCTCTATCGACAGGCTCCACTCCTGATGCAGACATTTCTTGGTCATTGAATGCGCGAAGGCCGGCCCGTGAGCGAGCGTGCGCGCCACGTCCTGCGCCTTTTCGAGCAGCTTGGAGCGTGCGACGATCTCGTTGTAATAGCCCCAGGCGAGGCCTTCCTCTGCGCTCATGCTGCGGCCCGTGTATAGCAGTTCAGCAGCGCGCCCCTGGCCGATGATTCGCGGCAGAATCGAACAGGCACCCATGTCGCAGCCGGCAAGCCCCACGCGCACGAACAGAAAGGCGGTCTTGCACTCCGGCGTGCCGTAGCGCAAATCGCTCGCCATCGTGAGGATTGCGCCGGCGCCCGCGCAAATTCCGTCGACCGCGGCGATGATCGGCTGCGGACAGGTTCGCATCTCCTTCACCAGGTTTCCCGTCATACGGGTGAAATTCATCAGGCCCGGCATATCCATCTTAACCAATGAGCCGATGATGTCGTGCACGTCGCCGCCGGAGCAGAAGTTGCCACCTTCCCCCGTAAATACGATGGCGCGCACGTCGTCTATATATTGCAGCTTGTGAAACGTATCCCTCAACTCGGCGTAGCTCTCGAACGTGAGCGGGTTTTTGCGCTCGGGCCGATTGAGGGTGATGGTCGCCACGCGGTCCGTGACCTGCCACTTGAAGTGTTGCGGATGCCAATCGATGGCCTTGAATTTGTACATTTTGGTTTCTTCCGGTTAATAGCGTAAGTTTTCAGCCGACCATGGTCAGGCTGCCGCTTACCGACAGCACCTGGCCAGTGATGAAATTATCGGGCGAGTTCTTCACGAACGGCTCCATCTTGCCCCAGCCGGCCACGTTGACCACGAAGTCGACCTGCCTGCCGCAGGCGGCAATCGCCGCACCGAAGGCCTCTATTGAGGCGAGGTCGGTGACGTCGAGTTGAAGGAAGTCTGCGCCGGCGCCGCTGGCGCGGATCGCCTCGACGGACTCACTACCCTTATCCTCGGCAATATCGGCCAGCATGACGTGTGCGCCGGCTGCGCCGAGTGCTTCTGCCGTCGTCCGGCGCTAGCGCTGTCCCCGGTTGCGAAGCAGCGCAGCAAACAAGTGCCGGACTCGCATGCAACAATTTGCCTTTTTGCACCACTCCGATTGCAAGCAGATTCGCGCCGACCAGTGCCTCGAGGCACGCGCTCTGAATCGCTGCACGCGTTGGAGCCGGATCGCGCGATTTGCCGTCGCTCATGAGCGATCCCTAGGGTTGGGCGCGAAACAGCATTTTCAGCTCGTCGCCGATAAGTTGACCTTTCATCAGTCCCCGCGGACCGTCGACGCGACGCGTCCAGACGCGCGTTTCGGATCCATCGGCGAGCAACGTGCCATCGTCACGCATCACGCGATGCAATAGCACGAAAGACTTGCCTCCCCAGCGCTGCACACGCGATAGCACGGCACAACGGTCTCCGTGCACCGGCGAGGCACGGAACTCGCAATTCGCCGCAACCAGCGGCATTGCTAAATCCTCGGCGCGCATGCGCTTCACGTCATAGCCGACCTGCGCGAAGAAGTTCCAGGTGGCGGCGTCGAACCAGCGGAAGTACGTTGGGTAGAAGATGATGCCTGCGGGGTCGCAGTCGCCCCAGTGAACTTCGCAGGCGAACTTGCCTTCGATCGACCTGAATTCGACTTCGATCGTCTTCACGGGCTCAGCATTGCTCCCACGGCAAACCCTCGAAGCGCCAGCCAGCGGTCCTGTTGCGATGATGGCGATCGTCGAGTTCGCCCTCGAACCCATGCATGACGTTGTAGATCTTGGTGAACCCGGCGCGCTCGAGCGCTTCGCCCGCCTCCTGCGAGCGGTTTCCGCTGCGGCAAATGAGAAGGATCGGGCGCGTTGTGTGGTTGGTGCCGGCGAGCTTCTTCACCTGACCGACGAAATGCGGATTTACTTCCCACTCGGGACCATCGTTCCAGGCAACGTGCAACGTTCCGACCGGGTGGCCGACGAACAAGTATTCCATTTCGCTGCGGCAATCAATGAACAGCGCATCGGAACTCCGTTGCAGGAACTCGTAGGCTCGCTTGGGTTCGAGGTGCTGCATGGGCAGTGCTCCGGGTCGTGATTATACGCTCGCGCGTGCAAGTAGTTGACAAAGCAGGGGTTAGATAGGCAAACTACGGTTCGGCGCCGATTTGACAATCAGCTTGCGGGCGCCGAATCGCCGAAGGGCGACGACAAAGAAATGCCGCTAAAGAGACGCGTGCCGCCCCGACGCCGAAGGCCCGTTTCCTGCGAAAGCTGAACGGGCTTTTTTGTTTTCCGGACAGAACATGACCCAGCATTCCCACGCCGCAAAACTCGACTCCCTTCTGGCCTTACGCATCCTTCTGCTGGACGGCGCGATGGGCACAATGATCCAGCGCGAAAAGCTGTCGGAAGCGCAATTCCGTGGGGCGCGCTTCCACGACTGGCCGATCGAGGTCCGGGGCAACAACGATCTGTTGAGCCTCACGCAGCCGGATCTTATCCGGCGCATCCATTGCGACTATCTCGCCGCGGGCGCGGACATCATAGAAACGAACACATTCAATTCCACTTCGGTCTCCATGACGGACTACGGAATGGAATCTCTGGTGCGGGAAATAAATTTTGCTGCCGCGACGATTGCGCGCAGTGCGGCAACGGAGTGGGAGGCGAAGGATCCGTCGCGTCCGCGCTTCGTTGCCGGCGTACTGGGACCGACAAGCAAGACCACCTCGCTCTCGCCCGACGTGAACGACCCGGGGTTTCGCAACGTTTCCTTCGACCAACTGGTAAGCGCCTACGGCGAGGCGCTCGACGCGCTTATGGACGGTGGTGCCGACCTGGTACTGGTGGAAACGGTGTTCGACACGCTCAATGCGAAGGCAGCGCTGTTCGCCGTCGAGACCTGCTTCGAGCGACGGGGCACGCGGCTGCCGGTAATCGTGTCGGGCACCATTACGGACGCGTCCGGGCGCACGCTGTCGGGCCAGACCGCCGAAGCGTTCTACAACTCGGTTCGCCATCTCCGACCGCTCGCGATTGGACTGAATTGCGCGCTCGGCGCGAAGGAGTTGCGGCCCTACGTCGAAGAACTCTCCGGCGTCGCCGAAGCCTATGTTTCCTGCCATCCGAACGCCGGCCTGCCCAATGCATTCGGCGAGTATGACGACACGCCGGAATCGATGGCGCGCCAGATGGGGGAGTGGGCCAGGAGCGGTTGGCTGAACATTGCCGGCGGCTGTTGCGGAACCACGCCGGCGCACATCAAGGCGATCGCAGAGACACTGCGCGGCGTTGCGCCGCGCGTCATTCCTGCGTTGCCGAAGAAGCTGCGCCTGGCGGGCCTCGAGCCGCTCAACGTCGGTGACGACTCTCTGTTCGTGAACGCCGGGGAACGCACCAACGTCACAGGCTCGAAGGCATTCGCCCGCCTCATTTTGGTCGGAGACTACGCCTCGGCGCTCTCAGTGGCGCGGCAGCAGGTCGAAAGCGGGGCGCAGATAATCGACGTCAACATGGACGAAGCAATGCTCGACTCCGAGAAGGCGATGAAGACCTTTCTAAGCCTCATCGCCTCGGAGCCAGACATCGCGCGCGTACCGGTGATGGTCGACTCCTCCAAGTGGAGCGTAATCGAAGCGGGATTGAGGTGCGTGCAAGGCAAGGGCGTCGTCAACTCGATAAGCCTGAAGGAAGGCGAGGCAGAGTTCCTGCGGCAGGCGCGCCTGGTCCGCAAATACGGCGCCGCTGCAATAGTGATGGCTTTCGACGAGAAAGGCCAGGCCGATACGCTCGAGCGCCGCGAGGCAATCTGCCGGCGCTGCTACGACCTGCTTACGCGCGAAGCCGACTTCCCGCCTGAAGACATCATCTTCGATCCGAATATTTTCGCCATCGCGACCGGACTTGAGGAACATGCCCGCTACGGCATCGATTACCTGGAGGCGGTCGCCTGGATCCGCAGGAACCTTCCGTACGCCAAGGTCTCGGGCGGTGTCTCCAATCTGTCGTTCTCGTTCCGCGGCAACGACGCCGTGCGCGAAGCGATGCACACCGCCTTTCTGTATCACGCGGTGCGCGCTGGCATGTCGATGGGGATCGTGAACGCTGGACAACTCGGAGTGTACGAGGAGATCGAGCCGCAACTTCTCGAACACGTCGAAGACGTGATTTTCAGCCGTCGCGAAGATGCGACCGAGCGCATGGTCGAGTTCGCCAATTCGGTCGAGACGGGGGCCAAGGAGAACGTCAAAGACGAGGCCTGGCGCACGGGCAGCGTCGAGCAGCGGCTCGCGCACGCTCTGGTAAGCGGCATCGCCACGCACGTGGTCGAGGACGCGGAAGAGGCGCGCCTGAAGTTCGCGCATCCGATAGAGGTGATCGAGGGTCCATTGATGGACGGCATGAACGTCGTGGGCGATCTGTTCGGCGCGGGCAAGATGTTCTTGCCACAGGTCGTGAAGTCCGCGCGTGTTATGAAGCTAGCGGTGGCGCACCTGATTCCGTTCATAGAGGCGGAGAAGAAGAAGAGCGGCGACGCTGGGCGAGCCAAGGGCAAAGTCGTGATCGCGACAGTCAAAGGCGACGTGCACGATATCGGCAAGAATATCGTTGCAGTAGTGCTTCAGTGTAATAACTACGACGTGGTCAATCTTGGCGTGATGGTGCCGTCGCAGAAGATTCTCGAGACGGCCCGGCGCGAGAAAGCGGATGCAATCGGTCTCTCAGGCCTGATTACCCCATCACTCGAGGAGATGGCTCACGTTGCGCGCGAGATGCAGCGCGAAGGCTTCTCCGTACCCTTGCTGATTGGTGGAGCAACGACCTCGCGCGCTCACACGGCGGTAAAGATCGCGCCGAACTACCTCGGACCGGTCGTGTACGTCCCGGACGCCTCTCGCAGCGTCACGGTAGTAAGCAGTCTGCTGTCGTCCGAGCAGCGCGAAGCGTTCTTCGCCGAGGTGCGTGCCGACTACGAGCGAATCCGCGTGCAGCATCGGGACAAGAAAGGACCGGGACCCCTGCACCCGATCGCCGAAGCCCGCAGGCTTGGGCTGAAGATCGATTGGGAGACGTATCGCCCGCCCCCGCCGCACAGGCTCGGCGTCACTGTGCTGCGCGAGTATCCGCTCGCCGAGCTCGTGCCCTACATAGACTGGACGCCGTTCTTCCAGACGTGGGAGCTGTCGGGCTCGTACCCGAAGATCCTCCGGGATCCCGTGGTCGGCGATGCAGCGCGCAAGCTGTTCGCGGATGCCCAGAAGGAGCTCAAGCGGCTTGTAGGGGAGAAGTGGATTACCGCCAATGCGGTGTTCGGCGTGTTCCCCGCAGCGCAAGTGAACGACGACGACGTCGAGTTGTATGCCGACGAACGGCGGCTCGACGTACTGATGACCTGGCACAACCTGCGGCAGCAGAACCACAAGCCGACGGGGAGACCCAACCTGTGTCTGGCCGATTTTGTCGCGCCGAAAGACTCGGGAGTACTCGATTACGTCGGCGCGTTCGCGGTTACGGCGGGGGGAGGCATCGATCGCCGCGTCGCCGAGTTCGAGGCGCGCCACGACGACTACGGGGCGATCATGCTCAAGTCGCTCACCGACCGCCTGGCCGAGGCCTTCGCCGAGCGCCTGCACGAACGCGTTCGACGCGAATTCTGGGGGTACGCAGCCGACGAAAAGCTCGGCAGCGACGAGCTCGTCGCCGAGAAATATCGCGGCATCCGGCCTGCGCCGGGCTATCCGGCCTGTCCCGATCACACCGAGAAGCGGGCTCTGTTCACGCTGCTGGACGCCGAGCGCAATGCAGACATGCTTCTTACCGAGTCGTGCGCGATGCTCCCCGCCGCGTCGGTGTCGGGCTTTTACCTCTCGCACACCGAATCGAGCTATTTTGCGGTAGGCAAGATCGGGCGCGACCAAGTCAAGGATTACGCGAGGCGCAAGGGCATGCATCTCGCAGAAGCCGAACGCTGGCTCGCGCCGTATCTTGCCTACGAACCCGAAAGGCCAGCTGCCGCCGACGCCGCTGCATAGCTATAATCCGCTCACGCAATTTTCATCATGTCGGAGCAAGATCATGGGCAAGGGCGACAAGCGCACGCGGCGCGGCAAGATATACAAGGGCAGCTACGGCAAGAAGCGACCCCAGCGTACGAAGAAGAAAACTAGCTAATTTCGCTGCCCAAGCGCATGAACGGCGAGGCCAAGCTGTTCGTCGCGGTCGGGGCCGCGATGGCGGCGCTTGCGGTGATATTGGGAGCGTTCGAAGCGCATGCGTTGAAAGCCCGGCTGCCGGTGGAATTGCTCGAGGTTTACCACACCGCGGTGCGATACCAGTTCTGGCATGCGCTCGGGGTGCTTGCTGTCGGCCTCGCGCTTCAGCTGTCTTCGGAAACCGGCTGGCTGCGTGCAGCCGGTTGGCTGCTGACGACGGGTATCGTCCTATTCTGCGGCAGCCTCTATCTGCTGGCGCTCACCGGTTCTACGTGGCTCGGTGCCGTGACGCCGCTCGGCGGCATGGCCTTCATCCTTGGCTGGCTGGCGCTGGTCGTGGCCGCGCTACGCGCCTAAGGTCTCGGGCGCGATCTCGCTGTCCTGCGGCAGCCCAATTGCTCTGCCGGATTCGACAAAGCGCGCGGTCCGCCTGTCACGACGTGCAGCGCGGTGCGGGTCACTTGCGCCAGAACGCGGGCGTAAACAGCACCAGGACCGTAAGCAGTTCGAGCCGCCCCAGTAGCATGGCAGCGGAACATAGCCAAGTCTGGAAGTCATCCAGCAGGGCGAAGTTGCTTGCTGGCCCGACCTGTCCGAGACCCGGGCCAAGGTTGTTGATGCACGCCACGACGGCGGAGAAGGCCGTAACGAAGTCCAGGCCCGTCGCTGCAAGGAGCATTGTCATCACGCTTATCGTGCCGCCATATACGAGCATAAAGGCGAGCACGGCAAAAATGATGTTGTTTTCGATCGGGTGCCCGCCAAGCTTGACAGGAATATAGGCGCGCGGATGCACGATGCGCGCGAGCTCGCGGAATGCCTGTTTGAACATCAGCATCGCGCGTACCAATTTGATGCCGCCGCCGGTCGATCCCGAGCAACTGGCGAACGACACCAGAAACAGCATCCACAACGGCGCAAACAGGGGCCAGACGCCAAAGTTGGTGTTGGCGTAGCCGGTAGAGGTGGCGACCGATACCAGATTGAACGCCGTATAGCGCAGCGCGACCCAGAAATTCTGGTAAACGCCCTTTGCCAGCAGGAACAAAGTGATGCCGATGATGCTGACCGCGATTACCGCCAAAAAGACGCCGGCCTCGGGATCCTCCCGGTAAGACCGCAGACTGCGCTTTCGAAGCACCTGGAAGTGGGTCCCGAAATTGATGCCGGCGATCAGCATGAAGACGATGGTCACGCCCTCGATCACGGGCGAATTCCAGTGCGCAAAACTGGCGTCGTATGGCGAAAAACCGCCCGTACTCATAGTGGTGAAGGCATGCATCACCGCATCCAGCCAGCTCATCCCCGCCCAGCGCATTGCAAGCGCGCATGCAATCGTGAGCAGGCCATACACACCCCAGAGACCTTTGGCGGTCTCAGTGATGCGCGGCGTGAGCTTGGTGTCCTTCATCGGCCCCGGGGTCTCAGCTTTCAGGATCTGCCGCCCGCCGACGCCGAGAAGGGGCAGGATCGCGACTACCAGCACAAGGATCCCCATCCCACCCAGCCATTGCAGCTCGCAGCGCCAGAAGTTGATCGACGGCGGCAAGCGGTCGAGCCCGGTTAAGACTGTCGCACCGGTAGTCGTTAGCCCCGACATAGCTTCGAAATATGCTTCGGTAAACGAAAGCTTTGGCAGGTAGGACAGCAGCGGCAGTGCGCCGAAGGCCGGCAACACCGTCCAGGCAAGCGTAACCAGCAGAAATCCGTCGCGCGCCTGAAGCTCGCGTTGCCGGCCGCGCGTAGTTACCCAGCTTAGTCCGCCGGCAAGCGCCGTGGCCAGAATCGCGGCGTCGTAGGCCTGCTCCGCTCCATCCGCGAGATGTAACGACAAGCCAAGGGGCACGAGCATCGTGGCGGCGAAGATGATCACCACAACGGAGAGCAGGTTCAGGACCGCGTAGAACCTTTCCATCGTCGCGTCCGCCCGACGCTAAAGAAACCGAACGCCGACCTGGAACAACTTCTCCACCCGCGGAAGCGTTTTCTTGTCGGCAACGAACACGATCACGTGATCTTCGGCCTGGATAACGGAGTCGTGGTGGGCCATAATGACTTCGTCGCCCCGCACCAGGGCGCCTATGGTCGTGCCCGCGGGGAGATCAATTTCGTCGATCCGCCTGCCCGTGACGCGGCAGGACTCGCGGTCTCCGTGTACCACGGCTTCGAGCGCCTCGGCTGCACCCCGTCGCAGGCTGTGAACCGAAACGACGTCGCCACGTCGCACGTGTGCCAGCAACTTGCCGATAGTCGCCTGGGCCGGCGAGATCGCGATGTCGATCTCACCGCTTTGCAGCAGGTCGACATAAGAACGGCGATTGATCAGCGCAACCACGCGCCGCGCGCCCATACGCTTGGCCAGTAGCGCGCTCATAATGTTGTGCTCGTCGTCGTTCGTCACTGTCACAAACAGGTCCATCTCGGCGATGTTTTCCTGCTCAAGAAGCTCTTCATCGGTGGCATCGCCATTAAGTATGAGCGCGCGGTTGACGTTAGCCGCGAGCATCTCGCAACGGCGCTTGTTGTGCTCAACGACGCGCACCGAATAGTCGTTCTCGAGCGCTAGCGCAAGACGCAGACCGATGTTGCCACCGCCGGCGACCATCACTCGTTTGACCGGACGGTCCATGCGGCGCAGCTCACGCATGACCCGGCGAATGTGCTTCTCCGGCGCAAGACAAAACACTTCATCGTCGACCTCGATCACGGTATCGCCGTCCGGGACGATGGCGCGATCGCGGCGGAAGATGGCCACCACCCGCGTATCGACGCCCGGAATATGTTGTCGCAAATCCTTTAGCTGTCGA
Source organism: Burkholderiales bacterium (assembly GCA_050741415.1). Classification (GTDB taxonomy): domain Bacteria; phylum Pseudomonadota; class Gammaproteobacteria; order Burkholderiales; family SG8-39; genus DAHVFK01. The sequence goes on from JBOIFB010000003.1 coordinate 39,493, forward strand.
CCCACCAGCGGTCCACCTATGTATGACCGAACCGCAACGAGACTTACTCGACCGTCCGCGAAATCGAGCACCTGAAGCGCCTCGGGAAATTCGACCAGCTTGACGATGTAGTCAGTAAGCACCTGCTCGGGGCAAATCGAAAGATCGACCTCGAAGCCCTCCGGACCTAGTACCTTCTCATCGTTCAGAAAGTCGGTGGCGCGGATGCGCGCGACCTTCCGCGGCACGTTGAACATCCGCGCGGCCACCTTGCAAGCAACAAGGTTGGTTTCGTCCGACTGGGTCACCGCGATCAGCAGGTCCGCGTCCGCGGCGCCTGCCTCGGCCAGCACAGAGGGATGCGAAGCGCTGCCGACCAGCGTGCGCAGATCGAACCGATCCTGCAGCGCGCGCAACCGCGTCGGCTCAATGTCGACGACCGTAATGTCGTTCTGCTCGGAAACAAGGCTCTCGGCAACCGAAGCGCCTACCTGTCCGGCGCCGAGTATGATTATTTTCAAGGCTGCGCTTTCCCCTGCGAAAGGCGCGCCATTGTAGTCCTTTTGTCGTCGCGCATCAGACTCAGAATCCGCTCTACTCACGCCGCCCGATCGGAAGCCCGAGTGCCTTGAGTTTGCGGTATAGATGCGTGCGTTCGAGTCCCGAGCGTTCCGCCACGCGTGACATGCTGCCTTGCTCCCGTGCGAGGAGGCGTTCGAAGTACATCCGCTCGAAGGCCTCGCGCGACTCGCGGTAGGGTCGATCGAGACCCAGTTCCTGCGCATCCGGTGGGTCGGCTCGAGTTGTTAGCACGCGTTCCACGTCGCTCAGCCCGATTTCGTCGTCGAGCACCGTATGCGCAAGATCCGAGATAACGCTCTCGAGCTCGACCAGATTGCCAGGCCATGAATGATGGCGCAACGCGTTCAGAGCGGCAACGGAGAGCCGGCGCGGCGGACAGGCGCGCGCCTCGACCAATTGCGCAAGCATTAGCGCCCCAAGATCCGGCACATCTTCGGCGAACTCGCGCAGCGCGGGCAGCTTGAGAGTAACTTGGGCGAGACGCGCCGTCAGTTCGACGTCGAACTCGTGCTTTTCGGCCAGAGTTCTCGCATCCACTGTAGAAAAGGACACGACGCGCGCCTTGTGCTTGTCGGCGCGAGAGAGAAGAAACTCGAGGCTTCTTTGCTCGTTGCGGTCGAGCCGCGCCAAGTCCGCGATGAACAGGATGCCGCCCGCCGCGCGGGTAAGCAGCTCGCTGGTAGGCTCCGCCAGTAGGGGTCCGCCGACAATGAA